>CALJYH010000019.1 GCA_937984095.1 uncultured Gammaproteobacteria bacterium
GGGGCACAGGCTGGTAACTGGAATCTGCACCTTGATACGGGTGCTGGTAACACCCGCGTTGATTTCTCCAACCAACGAAACCTCGTAGTCAAGCAGCGACTCAACCCCGGAGACCGGTGCTTTCTTGTTCACGAAGTAGGGGAATTTCATTTCGATGTAGCCCGATTCCGCCTCGAGCAATTCGGCCATTTCCCTGAGCATATCGTTAAACGAGGTATAGGATATTTCCTTCTCGTGATCGTTCAGTATGCTAACGAAGCGTGACATGTGAGTGCCCTTGAACTGATGTGGCAGGAACACAAACATGCTAAAGGTGGCAATGGTATGTTGTTTGCCATCGGAGCGATCTTTGACAATTACGGGATGACGGATATCTTTGATTCCAACCTTGTTGATTGCGAGTTTGCGGGTGTCCGCTGACCCCTGAACATCGGGGATCGTCGAAATCGTTGACTGAGCTGGTTCACCATTCATGACTTGATCCTTGAGCAAAAGCTGTGCGCATCGAAGCAGACCAATGAATGCGTGATACACGAGGCGGAAATTACTGGCATTGCAATAACCGAGTAAAAGGGTTGGTTATTATACTGAGCAACCGGGGTAAGGCAAATGTTCATGACGGCAATTATCCCATTAACATTCAGCAATGGCGATAGTGGGTTTGGCGTAAAGTAACGAATTATCGGGCAACAACTCGATATTAACGAAATCGGTAATTTCGCCGGTTGACTGAACCTGTCTGCTAGAGACTGGAATCAGGGATGAGGTATATATCTGTCGTTATTATTATAAATTAAGCGGGTGAAACGTCTTCAGCCTGTGGGCCCTTGGCACCATCTGTAACTTTCATCGTTACGGCCTGACCTTGCTGAAGTGTTTTATGACCTTCAGACTGAATGGCACTGTAATGAACGAAAACGTCTTTTCCACCCTCTTGCGAAATAAAACCATAGCCCTTGGCATCGTTAAACCACTTAACTGTGCCAGATACTGTTTCAGACATAACTTTACTCTGTAGCTTGTTGATATTTATGTCGATTTTTACTACTCGACAAGACGCATTGTAGGATAAACCTTATGCGGACGCCATTATTTAAACTGGGCTGTGCCCCAGGTTCTCAGCAGTAATAAAACTGGAAGCATCAAACTTGATTCAATTTTTTGCGGTTACCTGATCAGGTACGGGTAAACTCGACGATAGAATTTCGTATCGTAGCGCCATCGATCCCGTAATCTTCAAGTACCTGTTCGCGGCTGCCCTGAGATGGAAATACATCGCTGAGCCCCAGGCGTAAAAGAGGAATATTAATCTGTTGCTGATTAAGGTACTCGAGTACAGCAGAACCCGCACCACCAATAATACTGGCGTCTTCCAGCGTCACCAGATAGTCGTGACTGGCTGCTAACTCTTTAATCAGGGATTCATCAAGCGGTTTGATAAAACGCATGTTGACAAGGCTTAAATCAAGCTCGTCGGCGATTGGCTGCGCGATGCTAAAAAGGCTACCAAACACCAGCAATGCAGCTTGTTTTCCAGATCTTACCTGTATCCCCTTTCCAATTTCGACGCAATCGTCAACGTTCACCGCCTCGGGTTGTGCGACACTGTCCCTGGGGTAACGTACCAGGGCGGGTCCCGGGTATTGATAGGCAGTGTTCAGCAACTCGAACATATCCTGACCGTTGGCCGGGGCCATCATGATAATGCCCGGAATACATCGGCAAAAAGCGATATCAAAATTACCGGTGTGAGTTGCGCCGTCAGCACCGACGACGCCGGCTCTATCAACCGCAAAAGTTACATCTAGATCCTGGACCGCGACGTCGTGTATAAACTGATCGTAACCACGCTGCAGGAAGGTTGAATATATCGCAACCACGGGTTTGAGACCCTCGCATGCCATTCCGGCAGCGAGGGTTATCGCATGTTGCTCGGCGATACCGACATCATGGTAACGCTGCGGCATCTCCTGTGAAAATTTGACCAGCCCCGAACCTTCACGCATTGCCGGAGTTATGGCATGCAACCTTGGCTCCTGGCTGCCTTTGGCAACCAGCCAGTCAGAAAATATATTGGTATAAGATTGCAAGCCTGGTTTGCCGGAAGATTTAACTTCACCGGTGTCGGGATCGAAGGGGCCAACTCCATGAAACTTGCAGGCATCTTCCTCGGCCGGCGGATAGCCCTTACCTTTGCGTGTGACGATGTGAAGCATCCTCGGGCCAGGCAATTGCTGCAGATTGTGGATCAGCGATAACAGGTCTTTTAGATTATGACCATCTATGGGTCCGAAGTAGGAGAAACCGAGCTCCTCGAAAAGCGTCCCCGGCGTCACCATTCCCTTGACGTGTTCCTCGGCGCGTTTGGCCAACTCCCAGGCGCTGGGAATCCGCTTTAATACTTTTTTACTGCCCGAGCGCAGGCTGGAGTAAATCTTCCCCGACCAGATATTGGACAGGTATTTTGACATGGCGCCGACATTGGGCGAAATCGACATTTCGTTATCATTTAAAATGACCAGTAAATCATTATCGATGGCGCCACCATGATTGAGTGCCTCGTAAGCCATCCCCGCGGTCATACCGCCGTCGCCGATGATGGCTACCGTTTGACGGCCAATGTCTTGTGCATTTGAGGCAATCTCCATACCCAGGGCAGCACTGATCGACGTACTCGAGTGACCGGCACCAAAATGGTCATATTCCGATTCGGTGATTTTGGGGAAACCGGAAAGGCCATCTTTTTGCCGCATTCCAGCCATTTGATCGCGCCGACCGGTTAGTATTTTATGCGGGTAACACTGATGACCAACATCCCAGACCAGGCGGTCATGAGGCGTATCGAACAAATAATGTAGCGCAATCGTGATTTCCACCGATCCCAGTCCGGAGGCGAGGTGCCCGCCGGTGCGTGACAGGCTTTGCAGCAGGAAAGCGCGAATCTCGTCCGCCAGCTCGGGTAACTGACTTTCGTCGAGCTCGCGCAAATCCAGGGGGCTGTCGATCTGCGACAGTATCGGAAAGGTTTCGCTAATTTTAGTCAATGAATTGCTATCCAGCACGACACTTAGTGTTTCCGCTCGATAAACCAGGCTGAAATATACCTTAAAATGTCGACCTCCTCACCAAATATCGAAAGTGCCTGTAACGCATTCTGATGAAGCTCCTGGGCTTTTTCATGAGACGCCTCAAGACCAATAATTGCAGGGAAGGTCGGTTTATTGCGGGCACTGTCGGAGCCTTGAGTCTTTCCCAGAGTCTCGGTATCACTGGTGACATCGAGAATATCATCCTGAATCTGGAAGGAAAGTCCAATATGTTTGGCATAGGAATCAAGCGCCTTGAATTGTTGCCGGGTCAGGTTGTTGGTACTGTGCGCTACCAGTTGTATACAGGTGCGGATCAAGGCACCGGTTTTATGAATATGCATGGCCTCAAGTTCGGCGATATTCAGCGTCTTACCAACCGCGGCCAGGTCGATTGCCTGGCCTCCGGCCATGCCGCGCGAGCCGGAAAACAGGGCCAGCTTTTCGACCATTTGAAGACGAGCCGCTGCATCATGGGTCATCTGTGGGTCGTGGCTGATGATGTAAAAAGCCAGTGCCTGCAAGGCATCGCCCGCGAGTATCGCCGTGGCTTCATCGAACTCGCGATGACAGGTAGGTCGGCCGCGCCTCAAGTCGTCGTCATCCATGGCCGGCAGGTCGTCATGGATCAGTGAATAGGCATGAATGATTTCAACTGCGGCAGCAGCGCCATCGACCCGTTCCAGGTCAATGCCCAGGGCTGATGCAGTTGCGTATACCAGAATCGGCCGTACTCTTTTACCCGGAGCGAGTACCGCGTATCGCATCGCCTGGTGCAGCGGCAACGGATGAACATCGGCCTGGGGAAGCCAGTGATCGAGCGCTTTGTCTACTCTTTGCTGGAATTCTTCAACCAGAGACTCGAAGATCTGGGCATCAATCTTCATCAAGACCTTCGAAGGGAACGGTTTGCTGCAAACCGTTTTTTTCGATTAATTGTTCAACGCGTATTTCGGCATTAGCGAGCGTATCCTGGCAGGTCTTTGCCAGCTTGATACCTTGTTCAAATTGCTCCAGGGATTCTTCCAGTCCCAACTCACCGGATTCCATATTGTTGACAATCTTTTCCAGGTGCTGCAGGGATTTTTCAAAATCCTTGAGTTTGTCTTTGCTTTCAGCCATGTTGTTACTCGCAGTCGAATTATCGCCATTATAGTGTATCTACGGTATCAGCTAAATGACTGACCGGAATTAACTTGAGATTATTAAAGGCACCGCTTTTCGGCATATTGGCCTTTGGAATTATCGCCGTTTCGAATCCATGTTTACTGGCTTCGCGCAGCCGTTCTTCGCCATTAGGCACGGGTCTGATCTCTCCCGATAGCCCAACCTCCCCGAAAACCAGTGAACGCTGGTTTAACGGACGATCGCGATAACTTGAAAGAATAGCCAGCATAATCGCAAGATCTGCTCCCGTTTCGGCAATTCGCACCCCGCCCACCGCATTTATAAATACATCCTGGTCGTAGAGTGGGACACCGCCATGGCGTTGCAATATAGCGATCAACATTGCCAATCGATTAGATTCGAGGCCGACGCTCAGACGCCGTGGATGGCCGCCGTGGCATTCGCTCACCAGTGCCTGAATTTCGACCAGAAAAGGCCTCGTGCCTTCACGCGAGACCATAACCACGCTGCCCGATACCGGCTCATCATGTTGGGCCAGAAATATCGCGGATGGATTACTGACCGGTTTCAAACCTTCATCGGTCATGGCGAAGATACCGAGCTCGTTGACCGCGCCAAAACGATTCTTTACCGCCCGAATCACGCGATAACGAGTCGATGCATCGCCTTCGAAATAGAGCACGGTGTCGACCATATGCTCAAGCACACGAGGACCGGCTAGCTGGCCTTCCTTGGTAACATGCCCGACCAGAAAGATCGCGACGTTGGATTGTTTGGCGAATCTAACCAGCATTGCCGTGCTTTCTCTGACCTGGCTTACCGAGCCTGGTGCCGACTGCAGGCTGTTGCTGAATATGGTCTGGATTGAATCGATGACCATGACTGCGGGCTTGATTGCGCCGGCCTGTATAATGATTTCCTCAACACAGGTCGAGCTTAATAATTTCAGGCTATCGCCGGGAAGGTTGAGACGACTGGCACGTAAACTAATCTGTTGTGGCGACTCTTCGCCGGTAACGTAAAGTGCAGCTCGGTCCTGGCTGACCAGCGTCAGGCATTGTAACAGGATGGTCGATTTGCCAATTCCGGGGTCGCCCCCCAACAGTACGACCGAACCTTCCACCAGGCCACCTCCCAAAACACGGTCGAGTTCGTCGATGCAGGTACCAAAACGAGGTGTTTCACTCGTCGGAACCTGATCGAGGGTAATCACTTCGTCTCGTTTGGCAGTCCCATGCCAATTGGCCCTGGCCCCTGGACCCGCGGGCAAGGCCGGTATCTCTTCAATACTGTTCCAGCTCTTACAGTCTGGACATTGGCCCGACCATTTTGGCAACGCGGTTGCGCATTCCCGACACTGAAACTGGGCACTTTGCCTAGCCATTTGCAACCGGCTCAGACTGCGTATCAGTTATGTTTCGATCTCGAGGCAGAGAAATGCGTGCTGTTTTCACCATATTGTTCTTAACCTGCATGATTTCGATCGGATAGTCGTTTATTTTTAAACTGGTGCCAGCCTCGGGAATAAACTCCATGTGCTCCAGGATTAGTCCGTTCAGAGTTCGAGGGCCTTCGATCGGCAGCTGGATTTCAAGGTTACGGTTTATGTCTCTAATATGGGCCGAACCGTCGATCAGGAAGCTGCCATCCGCGTCCTGGAAAAAGTCCTGGTGCAGGGCGCTGGGATCGGTGGTGAATTCGCCAACAATTTCCTCGAGGATATCCTCGATCGTAACCAGACCCTGGATATCACCATATTCATCGACGACAAAGCCGATGCGCCGCTTGTTCTTGCGAAAATTAATCAATTGTGTGGTGAGTGGCGTCCCCTCGGGGATGAAGTATCCCTCCCGGGTTAACTCAACCAGGCTATCGGGATTAAATTCATCATTCAATATCAGCGGCAGTATTTTACGCATTTGCGCGATACCAACCATGTTATCGATGTTTCCCGAGTAAATTGGAATTCGGGTATAGGAGAGATTGGTAATCAGCTTGAGCGTCTCATGCCAGTCGTCTTCGAGGTCGATGCCGATGATCTCGCTTCGCGGTACCATGATGTCATCGACCGTTACCTTTTCCAGGTCGAGGATGCTGAGCAACATATCTCGATGCGAGTCCGGAATTAATCCGCTGGTTTCATTCACCGCGATACGCAATTCCTCGGAATTGAGCGCGTCGTGATCCTGATTT
>CALJYH010000020.1 GCA_937984095.1 uncultured Gammaproteobacteria bacterium
CGCAAACTCGGTATCTGAAATTGGCGTTTTGGCCCACAGGTAAAAACCCGCCTGCGGTTTCTGCGGCGCGAGTGTATCAGAAAGCAGTGCCAAAACCTGCTCAAATTTTTGCCGATAACGATTACGATTTTCGACAACATGTGCTTCGTCACCCCAGGCCATGGTACTTGCGGTTTGAGTCGCTGGCGGCAATGCGCAACCGTGATAGGTTCGGTAGAGCAGGAATTTTTCTATTATTTGTGCGTCACCCGCTACGAATCCCGAGCGCAATCCCGGTAAATTGGATCGTTTCGACAGGCTGTGAAATGCCAGGCAATGCCTGAAACTGTCGTTTCCCATACCCGCGGCAACGCCAAGTAAACCCGGGGGTGGGTCGTTTTCGTCAAAGTAAATCTCTGAATAGCACTCATCGCTGGCGATAACAAAATTGTAGCGATGGGCCAGCTCGATCAATTGTTCGAGGTATTGACGCGGCATTACCGTCCCGGTTGGATTACCCGGATTGCAAATGTAAATCATCTGGCAGTCCGACCATTCCCGTGCGTCAACCTGGTCGAGGTCGGGAAGAAAATCTTTTTCCGGCAGGCAATCGAGATAACGCGGTGATGCGCCAGCCAGCACCGCGGCACCCTCGTATATCTGGTAAAACGGATTCGGCATGAAAACCAGAGGATTGGAGGCAGTACGATCGATGATGCACTGGGCGATAGCAAACAGGCCTTCGCGCGTGCCGCTTACCGGCAGCAGGTTTACTTCTGGATCCAATAGTTCCTGTCCGATCACGTAGCGTGATGCCAGCCAGTTCGCAATCGCCTGGCGCAACTCGTCTTTGCCGCGCGTGCCGGGGTAGGTCGATAACTGGTGCAGATGTGCGATCAGGCTCTCGACCACGAACTGTGGTGCCGGATGCCGGGGCTCACCTATTGACAAGGCGATATGATCAAGCTGTTCCGGGGGCTGTATACCCTGTTTCAGCTGGGCCAGTTTTTCAAACGGGTAAGGCTGTAGCAGGGATAAATCTTTGTTCATGAGTACCTGGTCCGTGCTGGTGCGGACAGTATAACGGCACTGACAGAGTTTTAAATGATAAGCCTGAAATTGGCGCCCCTCGAATTAGCAGGCGCTACCGGGAGTTAGGCGATAGCGATGTCGCGCCGACCGGGGGTGCTGAGCGTCTTGCCATCACTACTGTAGGTTTTGCAATTACTCGCAGCGCCAAGACCGGTCAGTATACCGAGTGAACGTTTCACGCGGTCTCGACCCCTGGTAACCAGCAGGCTATTGATCTGAATGGCGTGTTGCAGCTGTACCAGGCTTTGTATTAACTGTTGATAAAGTCTGGAGACCCGTTTTTTCTCATCGTCACACCAGGCCATGCATTTCTCAAAGCCGTCGCTATCCTGGCTAAAACCATAATCGGCCAGCAGCTGATAGCGCTGTTGCTCGAGTCGTTCAATATCATCAACGGCAAAATCCGGATTTGACAGTGAGTCCTGCAGGTTTTCCAGTCGATTTTCGGCTATTGCCTGCTTGATATTGGCCAGGTATTCGATGGCCCTGCTAATACGTGCGTTATGTGCTTCCAGAAGTTCTATCAGTTGCTCGCGACATGATTTGTTATTCATGGCAGTAACTTCTCGATTTCACTATATTTGCGCGCAATCACTTCGGCGTCGGTCTGATACTCCCCTTTGCCGATTGCCTGCTTAATCGCTTCTACGCGAGCCTCGTTAACTTCAGGAAGATTCTTGATCTGCTCGCTGAGTTCCTCGATGAGCGTGGTGCTGCTCAGTTCGACGGTACTCGCTTCACTGGTTGCGTTAGCAGCAGGCTTGTTTTGTGCGGCCTGCGGGTTTGTTTTCGCAGTAGAGCCAGCCTTGGTATCCCCGGATACCCCGGTATTTCGCAGGCGGTTTTGCGTGTTAATCGCGTCAGACATTGCTGGTCTCCTTGAGATTCCTGTTTAACTTATCGGCCGCATGGCAAAATAGTTTACCGTTAAAAACGTTTAGATTCACTAGATGCTCACCCGTACCAGGGCTTCGCCCGAAACTATCCCTTCGACTACCCTAAGCGATTGGCTATTGCGAACCCGTACTACCTGGCCGAGAGTAGCGGACTTCAGGGCCGTGCCGGTCGATTTGATCTGCAGCCCGTTGTAGTCTAATACCAGCGTAACCTGTTGCCCCGAGCGAACCATTAACCTGGGGCTCAGGTTTTTAGGGGTAAGAACGGCTCCACGCTTCAGGTTACGGCGTGCTTGCAGCTGATCGAAACTGCTGTTTTTCACGTAGTAGCCATTTTTCAAAAGAGCAATATTGTGCTTCTGTAATGTCACAGTAGATGTGTCAATATTTTGACCTTTTAATAATGGTTTGGCGGTAACAATGACGTCTTCGAAGACCTCAATACGCACCGGTAAATGAATTTTCCAGCCGGATTTTATCGGGCAGCGCACCAGGATTGCAGTGTTCCCCAGGTCTAAGTCGGGTCGTGCAAAATCGATCGCCAGGGTTTCCGGGCATGCCTTGAGGCGTAGCCTCGTATCCAGCTTGCTGATCTGAAAGCGCGGTGGGTAGGGGCTTTCGTACGGGTAATTCATGATAAAGGATTCGGTCTGCATACGGATCGAAGCCAGGCTCTGGAAATCTGCTGCCAGTAGTGACGACGAAGATGCCAGTATGAAACAGGCCGTTATCGCAAGTTGCAATAGAGATTGGGTAACTTTTTCTAGAATCATTTGTCTCGTCATGATACAGAGTCAATGCAATTATCAGGCCAAAACACGGCCTTGTTATCAGGATTAAATGAAGTGTCGACTCGGGAGTGTCGATTCGGAGCACATCCGATGGAGAGCTCTATGTAAGGATGTCGATTTACGGATTCCAGGCAATCCTGCCGGACAGTAGCCGATTTCGTGAGCTAGCAGTCTGCTTTCACCACCAGCGCCTGACGGGTGCAGAACTTGCTAGTTGGGTTTAGTGTCAGCTTTCTGGAAGACCAGCCAGGGGGCGGCAACATTGCCTCTTTTCGTTGCCGCATTGCCACCTTTGAACCAGGGTCGATGGCCTAAGTCTTTGATTCACAATAATAATAATTTGGTGGCATCGTCTATGCAAAGGTAGCCGTAATGTTGATTTACGGTGAGAACCATGCCAATAAGCTTTGAAAGAGCCTTTTCGATACACGATGACGCGCTGCTGCTACGTGGCCAGCGCACCTCGATTCTGGCTTCCAATATCGCCAACGCGGATACCCCGAATTATAAAGCGCGAGATATAGACTTCGGTGCAATGATGCGCAGCGCAAGCCAGCAGCAGGATGGTCGGGTTATGCTGGCCAGCACGCATCGTGATCATATTGCACCCCAGTCAAACGCCATGCAGCCCGCACTGATGTATCGTAATCCGCTGCATCCATCGCTGGATGGCAACACCGTAGATTCACATGTTGAACAGGCCGAGTTTTCCGAAAATGCGTTGATGTTTCAAACCAGTTTTAGTTTTCTGAATAGCAAGGTTACGGGTCTTATGAAGGCTCTGAAGGGAGAATAATCATGGGATTGTTTGCCAATTTTAATATTTCTGGAAGCGCAATCAGCGCGCAGTCGGTGCGACTGAATACTGTCGCTAGCAACCTGGCCAACGTCGAAACCAGTGCCAGCAGCGAGGCCCAGGCTTATCGCTCGCGTCAGCCGGTTTTCCAGGCAATGCTCGGCAATTATACGCGACCGGGTGAAGTTGGCGTACGGATGCTTCAAATCGTTGAAAGCCAGGAGGCGGTTAATCGTCGTTACGAACCGGGCCACGCGCTTGCCAATGCAGAAGGTTTTGTGTTTGGCAGCAATGTTAACCCGGTCGAAGAGATGGCTAACATGATTTCGGCTTCACGCGCCTACCAGAATAATGTGCAAGTTTTGAGCACCTCACGCGACCTGTTGTTACGGGTTCTGTCGTTGGGAAGTTAACGGAGACTTAAGATGTCCGATATCGATACTAATTCGATTTATACCCAGCTTGGTTTAAACCAGCCTGCGGAAAACGGTGCCAAGGACAACGATGAACTTGGGCAGGCCGAGTTTCTGGCATTGATGACTGCGCAACTGCAATACCAGGACCCACTCAAGCCAATGGAAAATGGAGATTTCCTGGGTCAGATGGCCCAGTTCGGTACCGTCAGTGGAATCAATGATTTGAACGCAACGTTTAACACCTTGAGTTCGTCGTTCCAGTCAAACCAGGCGTTGCAGGCATCGACCCTGGTCGGCCGACGCGTCCTGGTGCCTTCGCAATCCGGTATCCTGAATGAAGGTGCTAACTTGATGGGATCCGTCGAGCTCGCCCAGACGGCAAGCAATGTAGTCGTTGCGATTAAGAATTCTGCTGGCCAGTTGGTGAATCGACAGGAATTAGGTTTGCAACAGGCAGGGTTGATCGATTTTGAATGGAATGGTCTGGATGCAGACGGCAACAGGCTGCCAAGTGGTGAATACCAGATTGCAGCAGAAGTTTATCGAGGAACCGAGGTTAGCTCGGGAAGTATGTTTACGGTGGTTGATGTCGAGAGTGTAACGCTCGGTGTCGGTGGTCAGGACCTAACGCTCAGCGTGTCCGGCCTCGGCGATATCGATATGGGCCAGGTTCGCAAAATAATGTAACAAGGCAGGAGAATACTAATGTCATTTAATGCAGCACTCAGCGGATTACAGGCCGCTACCGTCGATCTTAGCGTTACTAGCAACAACATCGCTAACGTCGCAACCACCGGATTCAAGAATTCGCGTACCGAATTCGGCGATCTGTTCGAAATATCACCTTTTGGCAATACATCTACCCAGGTCGGCAGCGGCGTAGAGGTATTGAGCGTGAGTCAGCAGTTCGACCAGGGTAACCTGAAATTCACCGATGCCAGCCTCGACATGGCAATCAGCGGCCAGGGTTTTTTCATCACCAACAAATCCCTGACCGGCAGCGACATCTCTTATACCCGAGCCGGCCAGTTTGGCGTTGATAACTCGGGAACCATCACCAATAGCTCGGGCGAATACCTGCAGGCTTTCCCGGTAGACGCGAGTGGTAATGTGACCTCGACCAGCCTGAACACCACGATCCCGATTGTGTTGCCGGCAACCACTGGTGCGCCGCAGGCGACGACCGAGGTAGAGGTGGGTCTGAATCTGGATGCTACGAGACCTGCACTCGACCCCACCGCGTTTGACCCGACTGCGAGCAATACCTATTCGCATGCGACTTCGACCACGGTTTATGACTCACTCGGCGCCTCGCATGTGATGTCTTACTATTTCATCCATGACCTGTCGGGATCGGCGACAAATCCACTTCCAGGCGACCCTAACCAGTGGATTGTTGCTTCCTATCTTGATGGTGCGGAAGTTGATATTGCGGGCGGTACCACGGTTAACCACCTGAACGGCGGTTTACCGATTGCCCAGGATGTTGGAATTCTGAATTTTAATGCCGATGGCAGCTATAACAGCAGTACCCCGGCGGCGCTGCAAAACGTCGCGATTCCGTTAACCAACGGTGCTAGTCCACTCACCGTACTGCATGATTTCGCCAACAACAGCACAACCCAGTTTGCGGCGTCGTTTTCAGTGAGCACACTCGATCCCGATGGTTTTACTACCGGCAGATTGACCGGGCTTGATATTTCCGAGGAAGGATTGCTGCGTGCGACCTACAGTAATGGCATCCAGACTCCCATGGGCCAGGTCGCGATGGCTGATTTTGCCAATGTCCAGGGATTGAACGCAGTTGGTGGAACCGCTTGGCAGGAAACCATCGAGTCGGGCCCGGTGATCACCGGTGCTGCCGGAACCGGACGCTTCGGGCTGATTCAATCGGGAGCGCTGGAAACCTCTAATGTCGACCTGACACAGGAGCTGGTAAGCCTGATCACCGCGCAGCGAAACTTCCAGGCCAACGCGCGTTCGATCGAAACAGCGAATTCGATCACCGATACCATTATCCAGATTCGATAAGGCATTGAGGTTTAAGTCGTAATGGATGATTACCTGTACCTGGCAATGAACGGAGCTGCGCAAGCGATGCTTGCGCAGCAAAGTAATGCCAATAATCTTGCCAACGTCAGTACGGTTGGTTTCAAGTCCGCGCTGGACTTTTTCGAATCTAACCCGGTATCCGGTCCAGGTTACGCTGATCGTGTGTATGTGAGCGACGAAGGCAGTGGTGCCGATTTAAATCCTGGCGCAATAATTACGACCGGGCGAGATCTTGACCTTGCACTCAATGGTGACGGTTGGTTTACAGTTCAGGCCGCCGATGGTAGCGCCGCGTATTCGCGACGCGGCGATTTCAGAATCGACCCGACCGGGCTGCTGCTCAATGGCGCCAATCAAATTGTGCTTGGTGACGGTGGTCCGATAACAATTCCTCAATTTGAAAGCCTTCAGATCGGTCGGGACGGCAGTATCAGCATTCGTGCCACGGGTCAGGCCGCCAATGCCCTGGTGGGGATAGATCGAATCCGACTGGTCAATCCGCCGCAGGATCAGCTTTATCGCGGTGAAGATGGGTTGTTTCGTAGTCGAGATGGTGTCGAGGCGGTCGCCGACGCTTCGGTTAGCGTAACAGCGGGTGCGCTCGAAGCAAGCAATGTCAATACGGTCGACGCGATGGTACGAATGATCGACTATGCACGCTACTATGAGCACCAGGTCAAACTAATGAAGCTTGCAAGTGAGAACGACGAAGCTAGCGCGAGTTTGATGCGTATGCCCGGCTAGCGTGGCAAAATACCCGGGTATTGACTACCGGGGACAGTTTTGAACGATTCCGATAGCGCGCGCAAGGATTTCCTGGCGCTACGCGACAACGCCTGTAGTGCTCAATTAGCGACTCTAGCTAAAGACACGACTCCCGAGGCGAGCTACGCACCCTGCATATTGTTTGAGGGTGATTACTATTTTTTCCTCAGTCAGCTGGCGAGTCACACGGCCAATCTGATGCGCAATCCCGAAGTCGGTTTAATGTTGATTGAAGATGAATCCGAAGCATCAAATCAATTTGCCCGACGGCGTATCAGCCTGCAAGGCAGCGCACAGTTTGTTGAACGAGACAGTGATATTTTCAAACGCGTGATCAAGCAGTTTCATCAACGTTTTGGCAAGGTGATGAAGATGATCGAACCGCTTCCTGATTTTCAACTGTTTTGTGTGTGTGTAACATCGGGGCGATTTGTTCGCGGCTTTGGACAGGCCTACCAATTAACCGGGGAAAGGCTTGATGACCTTCACCTCGCCGATCCCAGGCAATGAAATGAAGCCCCCTGGTGAGATTTTCTTTGACCAGCGTAAGCGAGCCTATTTAAATCCGGAAGGCGCCGATCGCCCGCTGAAAAGTCCCATCCCGCATGACACGCTGGTTAAGGCACGACAGTATCGCCTGCAGCGATTACGCGCAAAGTTGCAGGAATTCGATTGTGCGGCAATTCTGCTCTACAGCCCGATCAATATCCGCTACGCCCTCGATGTGACTAACATACAGGTCTGGACGGCGCACGATGCGATGCGTTACGCGCTGATTTTCGCGGATGGGCCGGCGATCATGTTCGAGTTCAAGGGCTGTCATCCCGCGTTTGTGAGGCCGGGATGGCGCGCATTTATGAAAACTCACTGCCGGGTCGCAGCGAGCAGGAATTGTGGGCGGAGTTACATTACGAAAATGCGCGTTCCGGCGGTGAATGGCTTGAAACCCGTTTACTAACCTGCGGGGCACGCACCAATCCCTGGTACCAGGAATGTTCAGATTATGTCTGTCAACAAGGAGAAATGATCTCATTTGACACTGACATGATTGGGCCTTATGGATACTGCGCGGATCTGTCGCGTTCGTGGACCTGTGGCTATACCCCGATGACAGCAAAGCAATCCGAACTTTACAGCGCGGCTGTCGAGCAGATTAGTCACAATCTGGAAATTATCGAACCCGGGATGAGTTTTCGCGAGTTCAATGCGAAGTCCTGGCAAATTCCACAGAAGTATCAACCTTATCGCTACTCGTTAGCGGCACATGGTGTTGGCATGGCGGACGAGTGGCCGGTGATTCCGCTACACCCCGATTTTGAAACCGCGGGCGAAGGTCATTTCGAGGAAAACATGGTGTTGTGTGTAGAAAGCCTTATCGGTGAAAAGGGCAGCGAATCGGTCAAGCTGGAAGTCCAGGTAGTGGTCAGGGATCGGGGTATCGAACGTCTCGACAGCTTTCCGTTCGAGGAAATTTAGTTCGCGGTTTAGGGATCACGACCGGCGCCATGATCGTTGCCTCAGGCCCGCTTTGCCGGGTCAATGTTCAAATTTACCTGGATAAAATTAATGCAAAATTCGCTAGAAACTTTGATAGGCCTGTGGTTTACTACGGTCAATCAATATCAGTGGCCCATGACCTGGCGTTGGAGACACGGCACCAGACGGTCATTCAAACAAGGGCAAAGAAACTGGAGGAGATAGCTGCCGAATAAAAATAATAGCGGCTGCGAGGACGAGAAAGGCGCCCATAGGCGCCTTTTTTTATGGGCGTCTCTTTAGTAATTCATTGTAGCCTGATTACTTCTCAGGTGGCTGACAATACGGCGAAATATCACACCAAATTATCAGGTCCTAAAAGTAGTGCCTGCCTCCAGCTTAAGTGATCTGCTGCTATAATCAGCCGGTTATGAGAAACTATTTTCAGGTGTTGGCGCTTGGCTTATTGTTGACCGCGCCTGCGCTGGCAAACCAGGACGGACTTATCGTGCGCTTATCGCCGTTGCACGATAAAGCCAGCAGCACATCACAAAGGGTTGGGCAGCTCAGTGCGGGCAGCCGGGTGACTATTTTCGGGCGCAAGGGCGGCTGGAAAGAAGTATTCTCGGAAGAGAAATCGATGGTGGGCTGGGTGAGAAGTTATCAGGTTCGCGAGGGCAACTATGCGGAGCAGGCCCCGAAGGAAACCGAGGAAGATTCGCGCGGTTTCCTGGCTGGGTTGGCAAGTTTTTCTCGTAAGGCAAGTCGTTTTTTGACTGGTAACAATTCGAGTACGAGTTCCGGAACCGCAACCATTGGTGTCAGGGGACTGAGTGAGGCTGAAATCAAATCGGCCCGTCCCGATTTTAGTGAACTAGCAAAAATGCAGCAATATTCCAGTAATCGATCCCGACTCGACAGGTTTGTATTCAAGGGTCAATTGAGTGCCAATGATGTTCCACACATAGGATCAAAGAAAAAATCCAGCAGCGGTGGGAAAAACCTAGAAAAGTGAACATGAACCCGATTAGATTGTTATTATTGCTTGCGGCTCTGTGGATTGGCACCGCCGGTTCAGCCTTTGCGCTGGATCTGGGAGACCTGGTGAATCTGGGTGGTAAACTCAAGAAGATTGTTAGTGAGGTCACTACCGAAGAAGAAGTTGAGATGGGAGGCAATCTGATTTCCGGCCTGCTGGGTGCGGCGCCCCTGGTCGACGATGACGAATTGCAGCGGTATGTTAACGATGTTGGCTACTGGGTTGCCTCACGCTCATCGCGCAGGGACTTGCCCTGGACTTTCGGGGTTATTGATTCTGACGGTATCAATGCTTTTGCTGCCCCCGGGGGATACGTGGTTATCACGCGAGGTTTATATGAACTACTTGAAAACGAGGCCCAGTTGGCAGGTGTGCTGGCCCATGAAATTTCGCATGTCGTACGAAAACATCATCTCGAAGCGTTGCAAAAAGTCGTGAAACGCGAGTTTTGGAGCGACCTGACGCTGACCGCGGTTGATAATAAAAAGGATCGCAAGAAATTAGGAAAACTGGTCAACGCAGGAGTGCAGCTTTACGCCACTGGACTGGATCGGAAGTATGAGTATGAAGCCGACTTACGTGGCGTCGTGTTGGCTGCCCGCTCCGGTTACGATCCCTTTGCCCTGCTTGATGTATTAACCACGATCGACAGTATTAATCCTGACTCCAAAGAATTGTCGGTTATGTTGAATACGCATCCGCCGACGGGCGATCGGCTTACACAGCTTGCCGACAGGATCGATGGACACCTGGATTACTATGCTACGGGGCAGGCCAACCCGAAGCGCTTTCAGCAAGTCTCGGCAGCTCCGTAGTAATTGCCGTAGTAACGTCAGGAATTCAAATATCACATGCGTGACATAAGCGAAAACGACCGCGCGATAATGCTGTGGTTACTGGTTTGCCTGGTTTTGGTTTTTGCGATGATTATTCTGGGTGGTGTAACCCGGCTTACCGGCTCGGGGCTTTCCATGGTTACCTGGCATCCGACTGGCATGTTGCCGCCGCTTGATACCGAACAGTGGCTCGTCGAGTTCAAGCTTTACCAGCAATTTCCCGAGTTTCAGAAGATTAATAACGATATGACGCTTGAAGGTTTCAAATCGATTTACTGGTTTGAGTACTCGCATCGCATGCTCGGGCGATTAATTGGTCTGGTATTCCTGTTACCGTTTGTTTACTTCTGGTTGCGCAAAATGATCAAGCCGGGATTGACATCTCGATTGATGATCATGTTTGTGCTGGGTGGATTGCAGGGTTTGCTAGGCTGGTACATGGTTAAAAGTGGCCTGGTAAGCAACCCGCATGTCAGTCAATATCGATTGAGCGCACATTTACTCAGTGCGATTCTGATCTACGGATTTATCCTCTGGACGATATTCAACCTGCTGACGACAAGTGAGTACCGTCGACTTGCCGAGTCGAGTGTTGCAGTCTGGCGTAAGCTGTCCCTGGGATTGATCATCCTGGTGCTGATCACGATTGTTTCGGGTGGTTTTGTGGCCGGACTGAAGGCAGGATTAATTTTTAATACCTTTCCCCTAATGGGTGGCAGCTTGATTCCCGAGGGTATCGGTGCCTTGTCACCGTGGTACCTAAACCCGTTGGAAAATATGGTCGCGGTCCAGTTCAATCACCGATGGCTGGCGATTGCGACCGGCATAATCCTGATTGTCTGGTACATCAGGGGGCGTTCACATTTCGAAGAGACAATGCTGCAGCGCAGTTTCAAGCTCGTCGGCATGATGGTTATCATTCAGGTAATACTTGGCATTACAACCCTGCTAATGCAGGTTCCCGTGCTGCTGGGTGCGTTACACCAGGCCGGTGCATTGCTGTTGATCAGCGTGCTACTTTTTAATTTACATGCACTCAGCCGGGTGTAGTTGCCGCGGCAGGCGGTTATAATTGCCCGGTTTGAGAAAATCGAGACTGGGTTCCGATGAGCATTTCCAGAATTGGGCATGGTTATGATGTGCATGCATTTACAGATGGTGGCGGTTTTGTCCTGGGTGGCGTTTTAATATCCTGTGATAAGTCTGTTGTGGCCCATTCTGATGGCGATGTGCTTATACACGCGTTATGCGATGCATTACTGGGTGCCCTGGGGCGCGGTGATATTGGCCGCATGTTTCCCGACAGCGATGCGAACAACCAAGACCGAGATAGCCGTGAATTTCTACGCGCAATAAAACAACTGATTGATGCCGATGGCTTCTGCCTGGGTAATGCCGATGTCACGATCATTGCGCAGGCACCTAAAATGAGCCCCCACATAGACGCGATGAAGGAAGTTCTGGCACAGGAGCTGGACTGCGTACCTGCAAGAATTAATATCAAGGCAACCACGACCGAGAGGCTCGGATATATCGGACGTGAAGAAGGAATTGCCGCCGAGGCGGTAGTCATGCTGGAGTCGGATCAATGACCCTCGGACCGGTTATGCTCGATATCGCCGGATGCGAATTAACCCCGGAGGATCGAAAACGCCTCGTTCACCCGCAGGTCGGTGGCGTCATCCTGTTCAGCCGTAACTACCAGCACCCAGATCAGCTCGCCGGTTTGTGCAAGGAAATTCATGCGCTTAGAGATCCGCGCCTGGTGGTTGCGGTTGACCATGAGGGTGGACGGGTACAACGTTTTCGCGATGGATTTCAGGCGATACCGGCAATGGGGTTGCTGGGTGATCTTTACGACGAGGATCCGCAACAGGCAATCCGCCTGGCGGAGACATTCGCGTGGGTCATGTCTGCCGAGTTACTCCATTACGGTGTTGATTTGAGCTTTGCACCGGTTCTGGATATTGCCAATCCAATCAGCAGTGTCATCGGTGATCGCGCTTTTCACCGGAACCCGGAAACGGTTTCTCATCTAGCCAATGCCTGGATTCGAGGCATGCGCAGGGCAGGCATGGAAGCAGTAGGCAAGCACTTTCCCGGACACGGTTCTGTGGAGGGTGACTCTCATCACGTAATGCCGTTCGATCGTCGCCGCTTCAGGGAAATTGAAGCGTTGGACCTGGTGCCTTTTCGGCGGGTTATTGCAACCCACCTAACCGGCATTATGATGGCGCATGTAATTTATGATCACGTGGATAAGGCCGCGGCGGGTTACTCACGCTACTGGATAGAGACGGTTCTGCGCGAACAGCTCGGTTTTGAAGGTATTGTCTTTAGCGACGACTTGAGTATGAGTGGTGCCGAATCGGTTGGCGGTTATCCGGAACGAGCGAGGCATGCGCTTGCAGCCGGTAGCGATATTCTGCTGGTGTGCAATAGTCCAGACGGTGCCGACGAGGTACTTGAATCGCTAAACGGTTACGCTAATCCGACCTCGCAGTTGCGCATGATACGATTGCACGGTGCCGCGGTGAACGCGGAATTATTCACTTCACGGGAATGGCAAAATGCCTGCGCCGAACTACATGATTTCAATCATCGCCTGGGATTGGCGGAAAGTGGGGATTTATTTGAATAATGTTTAATCTGGAAGACTGGCTGCCCGGTATCGACCGGGAATGGCTCTGGGTAGTGCAGGTATTCGTCGTTGTATTGATCACTGCAATTGTCAGCTTTTTTGCCAAGCGCATTCTCGCGAAGGTGCATAAGCGGCTTGGCGATACCCCGACCCAATGGGACGACATCATATTCGCGGCGATGATGCGTCCGGTAACCTGGATAGTTTGGCTGCAGGGTCTGGATATTGCAGTTGATATTATTTATGCCGAAACCAACAGTGCAATTTTCTCCTATTCCAATTATGTACGTGACGTCGGGGTACTGGTGTGTATTACCTGGTTTGTGCTCGGAGTAATTCGCGGTGCGGAGGAGGAATATAGCGAGAATTCGGATCGGGTCGATAAGCATACCGTACATGCTATCAGCAAACTGGTGCGCCTGGCGGTTATCATTACTGCCGCTTTAGTGATATTACAGACGCTCGGCTTCAGTGTATCTGGCGTATTGGCGATGGGCGGCATTGGCGGCATCGCGGTCGGTTTCGCGGCCAAGGACCTGCTTGCTAATTTTTTCGGCGGGCTGATCGTATATCTCGACCGGCCGTTTGTCATCGGTGACTGGATTCGTTCCCCCGATCGCAATATCGAGGGCACCGTGGAAAACATCGGTTGGCGGGTTACGATGATCCGTGATTTTCAATCACGGCCCCTGTATGTGCCTAACTCGGTATTTACCAATATAATCGTCGAGAATCCCTCGCGTATGGCAAATCGTCGCATCTACGAAACCATTGGTCTGCGATATTCCGACCTGACCAGCATGGATAAGGTCGTGACCGAGGTGGAAGCAATGCTTAGAAGCCACGACGAAATAGACCCTGATACAACCATGATGGTTAACTTCAATGAGTTTTCAGATTCGTCGGTGGACTTCTTTATCTATTGCTTTACCAAAACTACACAGTGGGTAAAATTTCATCAAATCAAGCAGGATGTCATGCTACGCATTGCCAAAATTATCGAGGCAAATAATGCCGAGATTGCATTTCCGACATCGACAATTCATATTGGCGAACCCATCGCGATAGATAATTCCTGATATGAATGCAGACAGAGCCCAGCAAGTGCATCAGACGGCCGAACTATTGTTCGACGATAACGCGGTCGAGCAGGCTATCGCTGAGCTTGCGTGCAAGGTCAAAGCTGACAGCGAGCAGGATTTTCCGCTGGTACTTTGCGTCATGAATGGCGGGTTATATTTAACCGGGCAATTGCTGCGTTACTGGAACTTTCCGTTGACGCTCGATTATGTGCACGCAACACGGTACCGGCTTGCAACGCTCGGCAAAGATGTGTTGTGGAAGGCCTACCCTCAAAATGAAATAAAAGATCGTAACGTGATTATCGTTGACGATATTTACGACCAGGGCTATACCCTCGAGGAAGTCAAATCCTACTGCCTGAAGCACGGTGCGCGCAAATGCACCAGTGTATTCCTGATCGGCAAAACCCATGAAAGAAAAAAGGCAGATGTAGTTCCGGACTATATGGGGCTCGAGTGCGGCGATTGCTATGTCTATGGAGTTGGTATGGATTTGAACGGACATTTTCGCAATCTTTCCAGTATTTATGCCCTGCCTGAAAAGGTTGTCTGATGCTGGCAATCATTGGCGGTAGCGGTCTTTATTCGCTAGGAGAAGATTTCAATCTAAAGGAACAGGCGTCTCGTAATACCCCCTTCGGCGATACCTCGGCAGATATTTTGATAGGACGTTGGCAAGATATTCCGCTTGTTTTTTTGCCACGCCATGGACCTGGGCATCGAGTGCCGCCGCACCGCGTTAACTATCGCGCCAATATCTGGGCCTTGAAGCAGCTCGGTGTTGCAAAAATTATCGCGGTAAATGCGGTCGGTGGAATCACTGGCGATATGTCACCCCTGACACTGGCCCTGCCGGACCAGGTTATCGATTACAGCTCGGGACGTGAACATACGTTTTTCGATGGTGACGATGCACAAGTTACCCATGTTGACTTCAGCTGGCCTTACAGCCCCGAGTTACGAGGTATCCTGATGGAAGTTGGATTGCAAATGGGTCAGCGGCTAGCGGCTTCTGGCACCTATGGCAGCACCAACGGCCCTCGCCTGGAGAGCGCTGCCGAAATTACCCGGATGCGAAACGATGGCTGTAATCTGGTGGGCATGACGGGCATGCCGGAGGCAGCACTGGCACGTGAACTCGAGATAGATTACGCCTGCCTGGCTCTGGTTGTAAACTGGGCTGCAGGTGTCGGGGACAGCTCTATCAGCATGCAGGATATTCTGCATAACATGGAGCAGGGCATGCAGCAGGTAAAATCGTTGTTACTCGCAGCGGCGAAGTTGATGCAACAATGAACTACTGTAGTCAGTGTGGACAACCCGTTACCCTGAAAATTCCGGTCGATGACAATCGTGAGCGCTTTGTCTGCGACCACTGTGGCTATGTTCATTATCAAAATCCGAACAATGTATGCGGTGCGCTACTAACGCGCGGCGACAAGATATTGTTATGCAAACGCTCGATTGAGCCACGTTACGGGTTGTGGACTCTACCTGCCGGCTTTATGGAAAACAATGAAACCGTGGCCGAGGCCGCGGCCCGGGAGGCGATGGAAGAGGCCAATGCGCAAGCGGGGCCCCTAACTTTGTTCGGTATTTTCAGCATGCCGTATATCTCCCAGGTTTATCTTATGTTTCATGGAGAGCTTGCCAGTGAGGAGATTTCGGCGGGACAGGAAAGCCTGGACGTCGGTATGTTTACCCGGGAGCAGATACCCTGGGATGAACTTGCATTCCCGGTCGTTACCCATAGCCTGCAACTGTTTTATGAGCATGGCACCGACAAGGTTCACCACGCCTGGTTCAGTCGGGATGCGGACCGACGTGTGGTGCTGCATTCCATCGACTAGATTGAGGCGGATAGCCTGCAAATGGCTGTGAGGCTGATAGTGGAGGGCTGTAAGGGCCCGATGGCCGTCAGATATCGTGGGACTCCTTATCCACATTCTCATCCGGGTTCTGGATGAGTGAGATATCGGTGAATTCCGAAACCACCGATTGATTGCGGCCATTATTTTTTGCTTCGTAAAGGGCCACGTCAGCGCGCTTGATCAGTTCGCCAATAGTTTCCCCTTTTACGATCGCCGCGCAGCCGAGGCTGGCGGTTATCTGTCCTGCGGGTCCGAAGTTGGTAGTTGCGACGAGCTTTCTGATTGTTTCCGCAATTGGCAATAAATCTTCCTCCTCGATCGTGGTGCAGCAAATCAGGAACTCTTCTCCACCCCAGCGCGCGACGAAGTCGCTGGTGCGAATCGCGTTTTCAAAAATTGATGCCAGCTCTTGCAGTACGGTGTCCCCGATATCGTGGCCGTAGCTATCGTTGACATTCTTGAAATGATCGATATCCAGCATGATGATGCCAAAACGCTGATTGTGGCGTTCAAACCGGGAAAATTCCTTGCGCAGAATCTGGTTCATATTGGTGCGATTCGACAATCCGGTCAGACTGTCGGTTAACGCCATGCGCGTTAATTCGCTATTGTCTTCAAGCAGTTCCTTTTGCGTATCGAGCAAGGACTCGGTACGTTCGTAAATTTTCTGCTCCAGGTAATTGTTCATATTCTGTAGCTGGCCTGACAACTTGCGCCCATACCAGATTGCTATGCAGGTCACCGTTAGACTTACCAGAACTGCAATGATCGAAAAAATGACGATTTGGGTGCGATTTTTTTCAGCATCGCTACTGGACATAATCAACACCTTTTGCACATCCATGCGCTGTGCCTGGGTAAGTTCCGACAGGTGAGAGAGTAAAGGTGCTGTCTTGGGTAGCACTTCCTGGAGCAGGATCTTGCTGGCCTCATCACGACTACCATTGAGAAACAGAACCGATACCTGTCGATTCAAATCATTGATATCGCGATCCAGGCGGTCGATAGCATCCATGATTTCGCGCTCACGCGGTGCCAGCAAGGGTACCAGCCGGGTGCGGGTTTCGGTGTAGGCGCCGGCCAGTCGATTAAAATTTGGCCACGACTCGGTCTCGATGAACTCTTCATCGTGCAGCAGCATCGATTGCATGAAACGGGTGCGGCTTTGAATGATGGTGGAGAGCTCGTTTATCAGGTTTATTTTCTCGAGCTGTTGCGAAACCTGCTGAGTTACATCGCGATTACTGCTACTGGTCGAGTAAAACGCGATAACGGCCAGGGTAATCATCATCAGGATGACGATCGCAAAACCATAGATTAGTAAACGAGTAGGGTGATGCATTTACCGAGTTTCAAGCCTTGAATCTGGTGGCTCTATCCTTATGCCAGTCTTACATTTATCTAATTATAGAATAGATGTGCAAATCTTTTGCTGAACCTGGTCAATATTGCGATAAACCACGCCGTGTATGTCACTTTCTAGCGTAATCCGGGTTTTGTTCTCGGCAATGATCAGTTTATCCAGCGTTTCGACGCTGGCAGGCGCCACTACCGGGTCCTTATTTCCCTGGTACAGGTGGACATCTGCAGCGATCGTGAGGCTATCTGTAGTTAAATGGTCGATAAATTGCTGTAGTTGGTAAAGCGCGCGTACCGGGATGTGCTGGTAATTCACTTCTGGGTTCTCGGGTTGGTTTGGAGTAAAGGGTACCAGTCCCTCGGAACTTACCCAGCTCACGAGTCGATTGGCATGATGTACCAGGGGCACAAAAACCATGTTTTTATTTTTGAAATGGACCGGTGCGTTGACACTGGTTACCGATTTAATCCTGTTATTGGGATGATTCGCGGCGTGATTCAAGGCCAGCAAGCCACCGGTGGAAAACCCCACGATATGCACCGATTGACTGTATGCTTTAACAATGTCATAGCCTCTCTCCACCGACGCGACCCAATCATGCCAGTTACGATTGCGCAAATCCCAGGGTGATGTGCCGTGGCCCTTGAGTCGCACGCCCAGTACATGATGGCCGGCGGCATGCAGACGTTCACCAAGGCTTCTCAATTCAGCGGGGCCTGAGAGGAATCCGTGAATCAGCATCACCGCCGAAGCCGATTTTTTATGCGATTTAAGAAAATACCAGTTGCCATCGGCGGTTTGCGTTTGCTGCGAATTGATCTCCCGGTATCGCTCACGTTGAAACTGCTTACGGTCCCATTCGTAGGCCAGTACCTGGTCATTAAAGCGATAATCGGCAAGCGCATGCGCATTGATCTTGTCCGCTTGCAGCATCGCATTTTCAATGATACGAGTTACTTTCGACAAGGGGCTGACTTCATTCGCGTATACACTGATCAAATTTTCGGTACGAATATCGTCGACGTGAAAATCTTCAATCAGTTTTTGATCGATCACATAATTGCCCTGATCAACATGCAACAACTTCATGCTGGTTGTGGTTTTGAGAAACTGTTCCAGTCGACTGCTGCCCCGGTTGATAATCGCGCCATATTCCTCCGGGTTGCATAGACTGCGGTGCAAGTGATATTCGGTTTTTTGTATAAGCTTGATCCCGAGATAAAGCATTTTATGAAAACGGCCGCAGTCTATTTGGGTAAAGCCCTGCTTGAATAGTTCCATAATGATCAGTGACGCGATGTGACTGAGATTGACCGTAACCGCCTCGTACATGGAGCGCATGTAGTCATCGCGCACCTGGTTGGATTTGACTTTCATGCCTATTGCATGAATGCGACCACCCCAATGACCAGTCCTGGGTTTGAGCTCGAATAATTCGTTTAAGGATTCAAAGCTATGTACGACATTGGGGAGCAGCCTCTTTTCCCACCAACGCCAATAATCCCTGGCGATGATCGGTCGCGAAAATCGAATATCCATATCGGTTTCCTTGAATAACAGGTTACCTTCAATGATCAGCTCTTCCGCGAAGCGCTTGTTAATACCCCGGTTAAACAGGCGTGCGGCCTGGTGCAGAATGTTGTCACTAACCCGGATCGGGTAGAAGGTAATATGACTTGGGACAATGACGGTAGGTTTTACCGCCTTCTGCATCAAATGTTCGACACTATCAAAGTCCAGTTGCTCAGCCCAACGCTCTACACGATGATATTTACCGGCCGCGAAGTCATGTAATAAAGCGGTTTTAAACGCATCCAGCGCGAGCGCGATCACTGCCGGCCCGCGGTGGTGTTTGCGGCGCTCGTTGGCGGTGCGTGAAAAAACGCTGTACTGACCTTTGTGGTCGATTACGCGTTTATCCTTGACCATGCCACCTTCCGGAAACACGACAAGTTTACGACCGTGTAAAATTTCGTGCGCCAGAAACGGAAACAGGTTCGGCAGGTCGTTCGGAACCACGCCGATGGAGTAAAGGAACTGGCTGAAACGCTCGTCGCCTTCAAAAAACTCGGCCGCGGCTACCGACCGACAGTAAGCGCCGGTTGCCTCATTGATCAGATATTGTGGGATAAAGGTCTCGAAACGCGCGAAATGATTGAATAAGAAAATATCACCCTGCTGCACCACATCGTTTTCGTCGCCGACGTCTTGGTGCAACTTGATATTGAGTTTCAGCAATTTCTTGGTAGTGCGGAATGCCCTGACACAAAAATCGTAAACCCGGGTATTGATCTCTGGATTATCCGGATCGACGGGCATTTAGCGGTGACCTTTTTTTCACGTTATATGCTGAGATTGCATAGCTCATGTTATTGAGGCTCCAAATAGTTTAGAAGTTCCATCTTTGGCCGATAAAGCTTTTGTAAATAACTGTTTCTTATACCAATGCGCATGCGTATTTGTCTATATATGCTTTTAATTTCTGCTCTTACGCAGAGTCAGTTATTAGCTGCGGAGCCCCGCTATGACTTTCGGATCGTGATCGATGTGTCCGGAAGCATGAAGCAAAGCGACCCGCAGAATCTTCGTGTACCTGCGTTAAAATTGATGAATGGTCTGATACCGACCGGGTCCCGTGCCGGCGTATGGACCTTCGGGCGCTACGTTGACATGAGCGTGAAATGGGGCCTGGTCAACGATGCCTGGCGCAAGCAGGCGGATTTAGGTGCCGACAAGATCCACTCCAATGCCTTGTTAACCAACATTGAAAGTGCCCTCGCGCGGGCCAGTGTTGGCTGGAACAAACCAGATGCCGAAACCAGTCGGATTCTGTTGCTACTTACCGACGGCAAGGTGGATGTGTCTAAAGATACGGTAAAAAATGAGCAATCCCGCGCCAGGGTCTTAAGCAAGAGTCTGGGTGCCCTCAAGCAAGCGCGAGCACAGATTCACACGATCGCGCTATCGCAGGGCACGGACGAGGTACTGCTGAAACAGCTTGCTCTTGAAACCGGTGGATCATTCGCCGTCGCACAAAGTGCCGCCGAACTGCAAAAGGTGTTCTTCAAGATGTTTGAGCGCGCCAGTGAACCGGACACGGTTGAGCTCAGTGGCAGGGAATTTCCGATAGATTCCAGCATCAAGGAAATGACTTTGCTGCTATTTCGTAAGGCTGGTAGTGCACCAACATTACTGATACCACCGGATAGTCCTGCGATAAGTGCTCAAAAACCACGTGGATCCCGATGGCGTAGCGATCAGGGTTACGATTTGATTACGGTTAAAAATCCCCAGGCCGGCAGCTGGCGAATCGATGCCGAGATGGATCCGGACAATCGCCTGATGGTGGTTACGGATTTAAAACTGCAGGTGGGTGGGATACCCGCCTATAGCACACCGCGAGAAGCACTCAGGGTGACGGCCGAATTATTTAATCGAAACAAGAAGATTAGCCGGAATAGCTTTCTGCGATTTGTTGATTTCGAACTTTCCCATGTCGATGTCGAGGGTAATGCAGTGACGCATGTGATGACACACACCGACCTGCGCGAGGATAAGGGACAGTACCTTTACCCGCTCGAACAGAAATTAGCCGAGGGAATGCATCGTTTTGTTATTTCCGCAGACAGCAATACCTTTAACCGCAGCAAACGCTTCGACATGCAGGTGCAGTGGCCAGTGGAAGTCAAAATCGAGGCGCAACAAGCTCCCGGCATTTATGAAATTAAACTGCGCGCACGCGAGGAGTATCTGAAACCGGATGGCCTGGTAGCAGAGGTGGATATCGAGGCACCGGATGGAACCAGGGACAGCCTTGCACTTGAATTTTCATCCGGATGGTTGCGTGCTGACGTTGAGACCAATCAGGATGGGCTCTATCGTGCGCATGTGAAAATATCGGCGCAATCGCATGCCGGCGAAATCCAGGATGTTGATCTTGGGACATTCTCGATGCTCGGTGTTTATCGTGCGCCGCCAGTTGTGGAACCGGAACTGGCCGAGGCCGAGCAAGCCGATGGTGTTGAACAGGAGGCAAAATCCGATGCCATCGACTGGAAACTGGTCGGGGTGGTAATAGTCGCAGTTAATCTTTCCTTACTATTGCTGCTGGTACTTGGATGGTGGTTCCTGAAGATGAAAAAGAACGCGTTGGAGCTGGCCGTGGAGGAGGAAGAACTCGGTGCTTGAAGTCAACGCCATTTATTTTATTCTTCTGGTTGAAGGTTTCGTACTGTCGCTGGTAGTGTTACTGGTCTGGTTACTGGTAACGTTAATTCGCAGGCGGCGTAAACGCAGGGGCATAGCGGAACTTGCAGCAGCCATCAAGGATCGTTCTGCCTCACGCAGACAGCAAACCGAATCTTTCTTGCAGGTTGTCTACCAACTTGAAGGCGAAGATTTGAGGGCCACGCTGACTGATATTGATAAACATGAAACAGATTTTTTCCAGCATCTGGTTGAGAGCTTGTCCCGGGGCGGCAGAGCACGAATCAACGCGTTGGATATGTCGCTGGACAAATTAATCAAATCATACAAATGCATGCAACCACGGATTGAAATACCATCCCCGGAAGAATCGGAAGTCGTTCAGGAAATTACAACACTGCGCGGTGAAAACGAATTGCTGCGCAACGATCTTTCCGTCGCCCAGGACAAGCTCAGTGACATGATTACTGAATTTGGAGAGATATTCGGTGGCGGCAAAGACCACCAGCTTACCTTACAGGAGGTTATGGATAAGGTGGACGCGATGAAAGCCGATCATGACGGTGCGGCAGTAAACGAAGTTCAGAAATAATCCGGTGCGTTGCCCGCGCGCCACTTGATATTGCAACCTACGCTTGGGATCTGGTCGCCTGATGGTGGATTACCCGCGAGTAACCCGTCGACCGCGGCTTTCATGTCATTGCCGCTAACGGTGACATTGTTACTGGGTCTCGACGCATCATATTGCCCACGATAAACCAGCCGATGGGAGGCGTCGAATAAAAAGAAATCCGGCGTGCAAGCGGCCCAATAGGATTGCGCGACCTGCTGTGATTCGTCATAAAGATAGGGGAACTCGAATCCATATTTTTGCGCCAGTTCGGCCATTTTTTCGGGGCTGTCGGCCGGATATCCGGTGACGTCGTTGGAACTGATCATGACGATGCCCAGGCCGCGATGTTGGGCCGCGTTGGCAAATTCGGTAAAGGATCTGATGATATGCAGCACGTAAGGGCAGTGGTTACAGGAGAAAACAACCAGCAACGGCTTGCCGCTATAGTCTGAGAGGCTTACCAGATTGCCGCTGGCAGGTTCGGGTAGTGAAAAGTAGGGCGCCTGGGTGCCGACTTCAAGCATTGTCGATGGGGTTTCTGACATTTCGGTACTCGGTTAAATTGATCAAGCGTGAATTATACTCTGATTAAGGGGCCACGTAAGCAGGCTCGAATCTCTGTACTGCCAGGATCCTGGACACAGCTGTCAATCCGACACCAATCCAGGTTTTCAAGTTTGTTCCCGATGACAAACTATATATCGAAATTCTCGGCCGCAAGACAATCGGAGGGATTCGGGCTCACTTGCAGGAATCCTTCCGGATTGCGCGGAATTGACGCTGATTCCGGTTGGAGATGCAGGTCACAAATGCGAGAATTTGCACCGGAATTTCGCCCAAATCGCACCTATACTTAGCGCTGTGAAATTTGAACTCTCAATGTCTTGACAGCGAAAACCAGAAAATCATCCAAGGCCAACCCAACCAAGAAGGAGTTGCAGGATGAAGTTGCGGAATTGCGCTCGCAGTTAGCGCAGGCGGAGCTGTTATTCGAATACCGCGAATTTCGCAGCGAGGCGCTGTCAAGAATGCTTAACCTCGGCATCTGGGAATGGGACGAAAAGGCGGACGAGCCATTGTCCTACTCGGACGAGTTGGCTGACATTTTCGGGGTCGATGCTGCGGGACTCAAAAAGCTATTCCAGAATCGCAACAATTTTGAAAGTATCGTCCATCCGGATGACCTGGAGTTCTTTCGTTCTCATCTCGATTCCAAGTCAATTCTAAAGCCCGGCGTACCGCACGCATTTGAATATCGCATAATCATCGGTGAGAATACTGTGCGTCATTTGCGCGAATTCGAACAGGGTGTATTTGACGATGATGGTGACCTGGTTTCGAGCTTTGGCATGGTGCAGGATATATCCGAATCCGTCGCCGCGATTAAAGCGTTACAACGCAGCGAAGAACGATTTAGTTCCCTGTTTGCGCAATGGCCACTGGGCGTGCAGGAGGAAGACTATTCCGAGATTAAGAAAGTAGTCGATGAACTGCGTGCACAGGGCGAGACGGATTTGGAAAAATATTTCTGCGATAACCCGAAAACTTTAAAGGACCTGGTTAAACAAACATGCATTACCAGTGTCAACGAGGCGTTGTTGCGGATCCACGAAGTTGATACCAAAGAATCTTTTCTCGCCGCTGAAAACGATGTCGATAACTGGTGGGATGAACAATGGGTCGACTACTACGCTAAAGAATTTGCCGCGCTCGCCAGCGATGACAATGTCTACTCGGTTGAACGGGTCGACTCCCGTTTGGACGGATCGTGTTTTGAAACCCGCGCAATCGTGACTGTAGTGCGGGGTTACGAAGATACCTGGGAACGGGTTATTACCATCCACGAAGATATCACCGATCGTAAAGAGGCGGAAACGATATTGATCGAGGCCAAAACCCAGGCAGAGAAGGCGAACCAGGCGAAGTCCGAGTTCCTGTCGAGCATGAGCCACGAACTGCGTACTCCGTTGAATGCGATTCTCGGGTTTTCACAGCTATTTGAATATGATCGGAGCCTGGGTGAACAGCATCTCGCTAACGCCACCGAAATAAATCGAGCCGCCAAACACCTGATGTCACTAATCGACCAAATACTCGATTTATCACGAATCGAAGCAGGTGAAACCGACGTCTCGCTGGAGCCGGTTTCGCTGAAGCAGGTTTTAAACGATAGCGTTCACTGGGTGGAGCCACTAGCCCAAAATCGTAATATCGGCATCGAATTTGATGCATCATGGTTTGAAAATTTAAATGTGGTTGCGGACTCGATTCGACTCAAGCAGGTTTTCCTGAATTTGCTGACAAACGCCGTCAAGTATAACCATGAGAACGGCACCGTCAGTGTTGTTTTTGAACACGGCGACGATAACTTGTTGCGCATTGGCATCCGCGACACCGGTGTTGGTATCTCAGCTGAAAAACTTAAAGAATTGTTCCAGCCTTTCAATCGGCTGGGTGCTGAATTTAGCGGCGTCGAAGGTTCCGGTATTGGACTGGTGATTACTCGTCAGCTGGTTGATTTAATGCGAGGTGAACTCGAAATCGATAGTAAACCCGGAGAAGGCAGTACTTTCTGGGTAACACTCGAACTCGCGCCAACACCTAAACCTGGCAGCCTGGTAGATTTTCCCGATCCGAAAACAACCCGAGTCAATAGCTCTAATGGCGAAGCTTCACGCATCCTGGTTGCCGAAGATAACCTGATTAACCAGGAACTGATGGCAGCGCAGCTGAATATTCTTGGATACAGCGCCGACTATGTCGAAAACGGAGCGCAGGCGCTAGAACTATGGCAGCAGGGGCACTATAACCTGTTGCTTACCGATATCCGCATGCCTGAAATGAATGGTTATGAACTGGTGCAAGAAATCAGGGAGCAGGAAAATGGCCACGGTACACGGGCACCGGTAATCGCAATAACCGCTAACGCGCTGGAAGCGGATATTGAGAAATGCTTCGCTGTCGGTGTGGATGATGTCATTCCCAAGCCGGTAGAACTCGATGATTTACGCAGTGCGCTTGAAAAATGGGTGCCCGAAGAAGCCTTCGATGAAGCCGAGCAGGATAAACACGAAGCGGTTGACCTGGTTGTAGAAGGGGCCATTGATCTGAGTGTGCTGACGCAGTCCACTGGAGATAATCCCGACCTGCACCGAAGGTTACTCAGAATTTATCATGAAGCGCTTGAAGGTGAACTTGAGAACATCCAGCAGGCTTTTGCCTGGAAGAATAGCGAGCAAATTGCCGAATATACCCACAAGTTAAAATCGTCATCGCGCAGCCTGGGCGCAATGGCCATGGCGCAAACATGCCAGCAACTGGAATCCCGGGCGACCGATGCGGTCTGGGACCAGATTGAGGCTATGATGCCCCGGTTACGCGAGCATGCAGCCGAAGCGTCAGAGTTCATCGAAAAATTTCTCGGCGAATCGGTCATCGAAAGTGGAGCGGTTGTTCTGGAACCAGAATTCAACCCCCAGTTGTTTGATGATAACGAAGACGTTACCCAGTTTAGTATCAAGCTGCTGCTGGTCGATGACGACTACATCATGCACCGGGTGATGACGGTCATGCTGAACGATCTGGGTATTTCGGGGGTATTAAACGCGATGTCCGGTCCGGAGGCACTGGACATTATGGAGCAGAATGGCGACGGAGTCGATGTCGTGATTTGTGACCTGAATATGCCCGAAATGGACGGGGTCGAGTTTATTCGCCATCTGGCAAAACGGAATTATTCGGGATCGTTGATTCTGACCAGTGGAGAAGATTTACGAATTTTGAAGACAGTTGAAAAACTGGCTATCGAACACGATTTACACGTGCTTGGCGTATTGGAGAAACCGGCAGTACCCGCCAAACTTAGCGAATTACTGGATTCTCTGGACCAGATTCGTCAGGAAGGCACGATGATGATGGTTGGCCCGCTTCCACTTGCAGAGCTGAAAAAAGCAATCGCCGAGGATCAGCTGGATACCTACTTTCAACCCAAGATAGATATCAAATCCGGTCAGGTTGTCGGTGTCGAGGCGCTGGTCCGCTGGAATCATCCAGTCAAAGGATTAATAAAGCCGAATGCTTTCATTACTCTGGCGGAAGAAAATGGACTGATAAGAGATGTAACCGACCAGGTTTTAATCAAGGTGCTGGAGTACGCGACGAAATTGAAATCGATGGGCTACAACCTCAATATTGCGATTAACCTGTCGGTCGATTCATTAACTGATCTGGACTGGCCCGACCGGGTTTCACACATGCTGGAAAACTGTGGACTGGAGGCATCAAACATATCCTTCGAAATCACTGAAAGTCGTTTGATGGAACATCTTTCGGTCGCACTTGATATTCTGAGCCGGCTGTCGCTGAAGCGCTTTAATTTGTCGATCGATGACTTTGGTACAGGTTATTCGTCGATGGAACAGCTGCAGCGTATCCCGTTTTCCGAATTTAAAATTGACCGTGCTTTTGTGCATGGCGCGGCGCAAGAGGCTTCGGCACGTGCGATTCTTGAATCAAGCGTGTTGTTGGCGAAAAAACTCGATATGAAGGTAGTCGCCGAGGGTGTCGAGGATCAGCGAGACTGGGATGTTGTTGCCGAGGTCGGTTGCGATCAGGTACAGGGTTTCATCGTGTCTCGCCCCTTACCTTTCAACCATCTGATCAAGTGGCTCGATGAGCGGAAAGCAGGAAAATAATCCCGTATCCAGCCTTGAAATCATAATAAAAACTCCCAAATAGGAAGCTGTGATCGCCAGGTCTCAAAGAGAGTGGCGGAACATTTACCAATTGCTTCATTAGGAGAATTTGTTATGACAACTATCGATTTATCCCCCTTGTACCGCAGCAGCATCGGTTTCGACCGTATGGGCTCCCTGTTGGATAATGCCTTGCGTAGCCAAAAGGCTACAGTCGGTTTCCCGCCCTACGATATCGAGGCTACCGGAGACGATCGCTATGCGATTACGCTAGCGGTTGCGGGCTTCGAAGAAAGCGAACTCGAAATCCAGGTCGAAAAAGGCGAGTTGCGGGTACGTGGTAAAAAAGCCGATGACAGCGAGGAAAGGTCCTACCTGTATCGCGGCATCGCCAACCGCAGCTTCGAGCGCAAGTTCAACCTTGCCGACCATATTGAAGTCAACGGTGCTGACCTGAAAAACGGCCTGTTGACCATCAGCCTGGTCAAAGAAATCCCCGAGGCAATGAAGCCGAAGTCGATTGCTATCGGCTCAGCCGGCGCCACCCTCGAGCACAAGGATAAAGCTGAAAAAGCAGCTTAATCAGGAATATGTTACTGCAGCCGTTACGACGACTGCAGTAACACCTAATTCAACCAAATCAGCGAAACACGAAGCGCCGCCAGGCTGGTGTTAGTCGACGCTCGTCATTTCTTCGGGGGTATTAAGTTCGAAGGCCTCGTCTAGCTGCAGATTGCTATCCCCAGGTCTATAAATTGACAAATGGGAAGGAATACGACTTGTACCGTTAGATTCAAATTGACTCTTAACCCTGTATGAAAATCGATTTGAAAAACAGTGGGAAAAGAGTTTTGGTTTTTTCCGGTTATGGTAACCTCTCGCCGGTCTCTTAAAATAAATTAACTACTTCGAGATAGGAGGGCGTATGTTTGGTTTTGGTGGCAATCGAAAGTATAGAAAGGCAGCCAGCAAACTTGGTGTACTGATACACCGCCAAATACTCGATGCCCTGGTTAGTCATGAGCAGTTATTTCATGCACAGGAGGAAGTCGCATTTACTTCGGGTTATCTTAAGTCATTTTTCTGGAGCGTTTTAAATCGTCAGGGCTGTAACGACATGACGTTACAGCACGAGCTGCTCAGAGATACCTGCGATAAAATTTCGCCCGACAAGTTGTGGGGAATCTATGAAATGGGGATAGAATTGGCAGATCCCCTGGCAGAAAGCTATCAGGCAGGGTGCACGAACGCTTATGAATTGGGTGTGACCGCGGGCCTTAACGATTCGGAAGAAGCTGCCGAAAATAAAGTTAGGCCTGCAAACCTGACCAGATTTTTACTGGGCGAGAGCCTGGAAGGCCCGGCTTTCACGGAAGATGATGTATTGCAATTCAATACAAATCCTGCCCAGGTTGACGAGAATCCGGATGGGAAATCGACTGACAAGCTTTGCGTGTTGGATTAAATTTTTAACATGGATCGTTAGAACATTTAGATCGAGAAGCACCTTGCGACCGCAAAGGGCAGGATAAGGTGCGAAGTGAATCACAGTTTAAATAATTGCTAACTAATACTGCGCCAAGCAGTTCACATTTTGCCATTCTAAAAATACATCAGTGGCGAGCTTCATGTAGGATCGAGTTCGATATTAACTGGCACCTGCTTCGAGGTGTCTCACCAGGAAAGAGTTTTGGAAGTTATTGAATTTCTATTGAGTGGGAGCGGTGTCATCGGGCTAATAGCTGGTTGTGCATTTGTGTTTCTCGCAGTCTAAATCCATCAAGAATAAAGCTTCTACCAGTTAATTTCGTTTTCGCAAGACAAAATGTGTTTAATCACATTCCTTGTGACCTGCTTATCCTTAATTTTCAAAGTAGGCTCTACCTATTGGAGCAGGGGGCGAGAGTCGTGCTCGCGACATTCACTTGGGGAAGCGCATGTCGCTGTGAATTTGCCTTTTCTTTTGGATTATACCTAGTAGGCAGGCAAGCAAGCCAATTAACAATACCGTAAGACCAATAATAAAATTCATTCTAATCATATCCATACCATCATCAGACCCCTCAGTTCTCATGATCCGGAATCTAATTTCCGTGATCCCTTTCGCACTCAATTATCTTTTTCCTGATTAATGATCTCGATTAAAAGATCATAACTGTTATTGGTGTCACATTAATTTGGAAATATGATGTTTCTAATAGCCTGATTCAAATAACAAAACTGGATTAAACGTCTACGAAGGCAAAAATGGGGATAGTAGAGAGGTTAAATAAAATTGGAATCAAACAGGGTCGACCTGCTGATATCCTGTTGGATAGCAGTGAACAAGTCAAATTAATCCATGATTACCATATTGATACCAAAACCAACAGGTTTACAAAGTATCGCTGCTTAATTGCGTCAAATAGTGGCAGAAGAAAGTACCGGACACCTGTCCTGGGACACGACCGGGAATCTAAACTTCCACCGTTGTCGTTGCAGTTGGGAATTTTTAGCCTGATCTATTTCGAACATGTGCTGGCCCTGGACCCGACAGAAAGGCGCAAACCTAAAGGAAGCTTTGAATTGAAGTTATTTAAAATTCCCGAGGATCGGTTTGATTTGAAGGATCTGGTTTCTCGATATAATCTCAGAAAGGTATATATCAACTTTTTAGCATTGGAGGATAAATATAAGAGGAATCGGGCTAAATTCATTGCTGCGTACGAATCCATGACCTATCAAGATTTCTTGAAAAGGGAAGAAGTGGGTAAAAAGGCACTTTTAAATGCCTCAAGTTATACTGATAACCTCAACGAACCTAAAATGGAAGTCATTGAAGGTGCAGACGATTTAAGCGCATATGAACTTAAAACCCTGATGGCAAGTAGCTCTTATGACTATGAAACCGAAAATTCATCAAGTAAAGATAAACTCAAATTAGATCCCTGGAAAAATAGTTCCGATACCTGAATCAGGCCCCAGCCTCGGGACGACCAATTGCCGCTTTCGTATTTCTTTATTGGAAGGTTTTGCCAGCAGCGGATTTTGAATCCGCTGCTTTATAGATATAAACTACTGTTATTTAAGTATTTTTAATGTCTGGACTAAGTTATTAGTCCAAAATAAGTCCACCATAGAGCTTAAAAAGGTCAAAAATTAGTTATTTATTAGGACCTCAGGTGCCACCCAAGATATTGTATTTATTGGCTTGTATTGCGTGGTACTGGACTAATTTTGGACTAAATCGCAATTAGTCCAGATTCGAGTTACTAGGTAAAAGTGTAAGAAATACCTATATAGCTATGGTACCGGGGGGGGGACTCGAACCCCCAAGGTGTTACCACCAGCGGATTTTGAATCCGCCGCGTCTACCAGTTCCGCCACCCCGGCAAGGAGCGCGCATTCTAATTCAAAACCCGGGCGAGTGGTAGTAATCC
>CALJYH010000021.1 GCA_937984095.1 uncultured Gammaproteobacteria bacterium
TTTGCGGCGAGGAACACGCAAGTTAAGCCGGTACCGCAACCGATATCGAATACCGTTGATTGGGTATCGGGTAGATACTGGATTAGCTGTTGCGCAATTTTTGTCGGTGACGTATAGCCAAGCTCGTCGAGCATCTGGTGATCATAATCTGTAGCCCATTTACGGTAGAAATCGACCATGCTGGCCTCATCGTCGAGATGATAGGCAGCATCGACGAATTCACTGGGTCCTTTCGGATCAGGCTGTCTTTTCACTGTCAAATACTAGCCAGGATAGTTTGAGCATCGCTGACTTCGAATTTCTGTGGCGCCTCGACATTGAGTACCTCGACCAGGTTGTCGTTGATTACCATCGCATAACGCTGCGAGCGAATTCCCATACCCGTGGCATCACGATCCTCTTCCAGTCCGATGGCCTTCGTGAAATGGGCACTGCCGTCGGCAATCATCATGACCCTGTCGTCAACGTTTTGCTGCTCACCCCAGGCGTGCATGACATGTGCATCATTCACTGACAGGCATATGATGAGGTCTATTCCATTTGCAAACAGCTCATCCGAAGCGATCACGTAGCCTGGCAGATGGGATGCAGAGCAGGTTGGCGTGAAAGCGCCGGGAAGTGCAAACAACACAACTTTTTTACCCTTGCAAAGGTTAACAATGTTTATGGTTTCGACGTTGCCGTCGGTTTTACGCTGTACTTCGATGTCAGGTAATTTGTCGCCAACCTGGATTGTCATAATTGTTCTCTTTTTGATAAATTGCAAAACTGTGATACTACATTGAAACCCGATTTTTCCCAACGATAACGGATGCCTTGATGCAGCAACCAAACTTGCTCAGAAATCGTGGCCACTGGATCTTTGATCTGGATGGCACCCTGACCGTGAGCGCACATGATTTTGATCACATTAGACGCGAACTGGGGCTGTCGCCGGAAACCCCGATCCTCGAGGCGCTTCACGCAATGCCGGAAAGCGAGGCCGCACCATTATGGGAGTCTTTGAATGAACTTGAATTTTACTACGCCGGAAAGGCCTCGGTGATGCGGGGGGCCAGTGAACTCTTGCAAAAGCTGCATGACGGTGGCCGTCAGCTGGCTATCCTGACCCGCAATACCATGCCGGTCGTCAAACATACCCTGCAGGCTTGCAAGATAGATCACTTTTTTCCACTGGATCATATCCTGGATCGTGACTCCTGCATTCCCAAACCCTCACCCGACGGTGTGAAAAGGTTGTTAGATTTCTGGCAGGCTGATGCCGATGATACGGTCATGGTCGGCGATTACCTGTATGATCTTGAGGCCGGTAAGGGTGCAGGTGTAGCGACGGTACATTTAGATACCCGTGGCGATGTAGACTGGTCTGAATTCACCGATATCCGGGTCGAAGAGTTGGGTGAGATAATCGAGTACATATGAACAGAAGAATGAGGCTGATTCCGATTGGTATCGTGGTGCTAGTTTTGGCGGGTTGTTCTGAAAAGGACTTGCGGCAAGCTTATGAAATCGTTAGCGAAAGTGCCGAAGAAGTACCGTTGACCAATTCGGAGGTTGTGGCGGCTCTAAAGGATTCGCTATCGCGAGGAATCTCGAAAGGGGCGCTTACCGCCTCGGCCAAGGATGGTTATTACGCTAACCCGCGGCTTAAAATCCCGTTTCCAACCGAGGTGCGCAAAGTAGAAGAGGCACTGCGTAAAATCGGCTTCGGCAAGGATGTCGATCGCTTTGTCATGCAACTCAATCGCAGTGCAGAAAAAGCCGCGGCTAAATCCAAGCCGATTTTCATAAAAGCTATCACCTCTATGACCATTCGAGATGCGTTTGATATTTTAAACGGTGCCGAGGATGCCGCGACACAGTACCTGATCCGTACCACCGGAGACGATTTGCGCGATCGATTCCTGCCAATTGTCAGTGACACGCTGCAGGAAACCAGTGCAACTCGATATTACGGCGATATTGTCAATAAATATAACCAGCTTCCATTTGTGAGCGATGTTGATCCCGATCTCGAGGCTTATGCTACCGACAGGGCGATAGCGGGCCTGTTTGTTTTAATCGCGGACGAAGAAGCCAGTATTCGTGCCAATCCGGCTGCGCGTACTACAAAACTATTGCGCCGTGTGTTTGGGAGCCTGGATTAGATCTGGAGATAATTTCGCTATGCTATCCGAATACGATGTTTTTCCAGGTAGTTACGTCACTCTTTGATCGCAATCGTTCCAACGACCGGCTGCTCCAGATTCAGGTAATCGCCACAATCCATGCGCAGAATCTGTTCGTGCGAACCGGCATTAAAGCAGAGATCGTCTACCTCGGTCACCATTGCGTCAACGTATACTCGTATTCCGTAGAGCGACCCGAACGGGGGCATGGCACCGACTTCGCAATCTGGAAATAACGCCCTGAATTCATCCTCGGTGGCTAGTCGGGCCGTGTCTGCACCGGAAAGGACCCTGAGTGCGGCGATATCCACGTGGCGGGATGCCGATACTACTGCCATAACCTTTTCGCCATCCAGGTCAACGATTATTGTTTTCGCAAATTCACGTCTGGGCACGAAAGTTGACGCCGCAGTTTCGCGAGCCGTATAAGCGGGTGAATGGTTTATGCTAATATATTTGATATTGCCTTCATCCAGTATTTGTTTCAATTTTTGCGCAGGCATTGGTCTATTTCCCCACTAATTTCAATACCTGAAGCATTACAGAAAAATCTGCCAGACAAACTGACCGATATCAACATGGTTAGCTAAATCTGTCATTTGCTCTAGAAGCAGTTAATCCGGCTGGTTATTTGTGGTACTGGCTTGTTGCAGGTAATCTTGCATCATTTCGCGCATTTTGAATTTTTGCATTTTCCCGGTAATGGTCATTGGAAATTCTTCAACAAAATGAATGTATTTTGGAATCTTGAAATGCGCAATTTTATCTTTACAAAAAGCACGTATTTCCGTTTCGTTGGCGCTCTCGCCGGAATGTAACTGAATCCAGGCAACAACCTGCTCGCCAAGACGTTCGTCGGGTACCCCGAATACTGCAACGGCGGCAACCCTGGGGTGGCTGAATAGAAAGTCTTCGATTTCACGCGGGTAGATATTCTCGCCGCCACGGATAATCATTTCCTTGCGTCGTCCCGTTATACGCAGGTAACCCTCCGCGTCCATGGTGCCCAGGTCCCCAGATAGCAGCCAGCCGGCTTGATCTATCGCCTGGGCCGTTTTCTCAGGTTCATTGTAATACCCCCGCATGACGTGGTATCCGCGAAAGCAGATTTCACCAACCTCACCCAGCGCAACGGTGGCACCACTATCGGTATCGATAATCTTCACTTCCTGGTGCGGCAGGTTATGCCCGACTGTTTCGATGCGACGCTCGAAACTATCGTCGCGCGTGGTCAGGTGGGTTAGTGGAGACGCCTCGGTTTCGCCGTAACCGATCAGAATTTCGTTACAGTGCATGTCTTTGATGACACGGGTCATCAATTCGGGCGGGCAAGGTGCCCCGGCCATTATGCCGGTGCGTAAACAGGAGAGATCACGGCTGGCAAAATCTTCGTGTTCGAGTATCTCGATAAACATGGTCGGTACTCCGTGAATCGCGCTACAGTGTTCCAAAACAATTGCCTCAAGCACCCGCTTTGCATCGAAATGTTCACTGCCGATGACGACACAGGCGCCGACCGAAAAGCACAGCAAGTTTGCGAGTACCATCCCAAAACAGTGGTAGAAGGGCACCGGGACTGCCAGTCTATCGTGTTCATCGAAATGCATCGATTGTGCGCTGAACCAGGCGTTATTCAGGATATTGTGATGGGTTAGCATCACCGCTTTGGGGAAGCCCGTGGTGCCGGAGGTGTACTGGATATTGATGACGTCATCACGGTCCAGCGCTGCGGTCAGCTGCTGTAATTCGACCTGGGACAATGTTTCAGCTGCTGAGATCAGATCCTGCCACGGCGTAAATCCGGGTGCGGGTGAATCTGTGGTTTTAGTGTTGGCTGGATCGAAAAGGAAAATACGTGCAAGACTCGGGAAGGTCTTTGAAGCAATTTCCGGACCTTCCTGCTGCAGTTCGGGGATGAGTTCCAGTAACATGCCGACATAGTCGCTGCTGCGAAAACGAGGGATAACAAACAATCCCTGTAGCCTGGACTGTTGCAGTGCAAAACTCATTTCCTGTAACCGATAAGCAGGATTTATGTTAACCAGGATAACACCGATGCGTGCGGTCGCCATTTGCACCAGTAACCACTCGATATTGTTGGTTGACCAGATACCGATTCGATCACCGCGGCTGAAACCGAGGCCTGCCAATCCACGAGCCAGACGGTCTATGCTGTCGCTAAGCTCGCGGTATGTAAGACGCCGTTGCTGTGGCAACGAGACCACCGCTTCCCGGTCGGGAAAGCGCTCTACCACAGAAAGAAAATGCTCGGCTATGGTTTTTCCCAGTAACGGATGCTCGCCACCGCGGTGAAAGTAGCTTGTTGCGGTGGCATTCATTTGACGACGACAGGCTTCCAGTAGTCATCAATACGGGCCTGGATTTCCGCGATACCCGGTTCGTCGCGTTGCGGTTCAAACAGGTGTCGAAAACGCCCCTGTAACTGCAGATATTCCTCGACGGGCTTGCGTTGCTTTGGAATCTTCGTATGCCGCACTTCACCGTCGATATATTCCTTCAACGGCCAGACGCCAGTCTGTACTGCGAGTCGCCCGATTTCGACGCTGAGCTTGGGATCGTAGTCCCAGCCCGTTGGGCAAGGTGCCAGCGAAATCAGCATCCGCGGGCCGGACATAGTTTGCAGTTTTTCTATCTTTTTTGCCAGGTCGAGCGGCTCAGCTCCAATGACCGTTGCCACGTAGGCAGGATTGTGTGCCGCCCAGATTGCGAACAGGTCTTTCTTGTAGCCCGGATAGCCATGCGATCCTTTGCTGGTCGAGGTAAGCGCTGCGTGAGGGGTTGCGGCCGAATATTGCTGACCCGTGTTGCCGTAACCCTCGTTGTCGTAACACAAATAGATGAAATCGAGATTGCGGTCCATGGCGCCCGAGGTGGCCGACATTCCCATGCCGTAAGCAGTGCCATCACCGGTTACGACAACCACTTCAACATTTTCTTGCTCTGACAACTTGTTCTTCTTCATCAGGATGTCGACGGCGTCACGTACTCCCTGCGCTCCAGCAGGCGCTGACGCCATCGAAGTGTAGAGCCAGCCGCCGCGAAAAGGCGTGAAGGGATATACAGACAGAAGCGTCATGCAACCGGCCGCATTGACGAACACCGTGTTGTGACCAAGGATATCGTACATTGTGTGCAGGGTTTCTAGACCGCCGCAACCCGCGCACATCGGGGTGCCAGTGCCGAGCAGATGGGTCGAAGGCATGTCCTTCATGCGGTGGAAATGAACAGTTGCTTGCTTGATCATATAGACGCTCTCAGGTCTGATGGATTTCCGCATGTTCGGCCTGCGCAATTGCCTGTAATTTGCGCATCTCGGTCATTTCGTTTTCGGTGTAGAGCAGTCGCGTGGCCGGTGATTCGCCTAGAACGTATGCCTGTT
>CALJYH010000022.1 GCA_937984095.1 uncultured Gammaproteobacteria bacterium
CCACCGCACGGGCACTGGGTCGCATTATTTCGTCTCCATAAAAAGAGCGGCAATTATACTCATCGAGGTTATAGCCGTCCGCAACATTTAACTCCGATGTGATATGCGGGTTAAGCGAATTGGGAAAATAGGCTATGATGCGGGTTGCAAATACACTTGAGACTCACACTGTGATACGAAGCATGACCGGCTTTGCCCGGGTAGAGGAAACCAATAAGGCTGGATCGATTACTTGGGAATTACGCTCGGTTAATCATCGCTACCTCGAGCCTGGCATCAAGGTGCCCGAGGATTTCAGGCATTTGGAGCCCGAGATCCGTAAGCTACTGGCTAAGTACCTGACACGTGGCAAGGTTGATCTGGGTTTGCGCTACAAGCTCGATCAGAAACATCAGCGCGAGATAAGCCTGAACGAGGATATTGTGTTGAGTTTGCGCAAGGTAGAGCAGCAGATTCTGAATATTGTGCATGAGGGCAGCAAGCTATCGGTTGCCGATATATTAAGCTGGCCCGGGGTCATTGCCGAGACCGAGCGCGAGCTGACCTCGTTTAATGAACTGGCGATGTCCTGTCTCGAGTCTGCTCTGAAGCAATTACAGAGAGGTCGCGAGACAGAAGGTAAAGCGCTTGATGAGTTAATTCGAAGCCGTTGTGCACAGATCAGCAAGATCGTTGGTGAAGTGCGTAAGCATCGACCCGAAATGATGGTCGCGCTGCGCCAGAAATGGGAATCCAATCTCGATGAAAAATTCAAACAGTGGCGCGAGAACGCAAATGAAGATCGACTCGAACAGGAGCTGGTTATGCTGGCGCAGAAACTCGATGTTGAAGAGGAGCTCGACCGGCTCGATACTCATGTAGCCGAGGTGTTAAATGTTCTGGATCGTGACGAAGCGGTAGGTAGAAGACTCGATTTTCTGATGCAGGAGCTCAATCGAGAGGCCAACACGCTGGGGTCGAAGTCGCAGGACAGCCTGACCACGCAGCAAGCAGTTGATCTCAAGGTCCTGATTGAACAAATGCGTGAACAGGTGCAAAATATCGAGTAGCCGTGTCCCCATTCAAGAAACTCAATATTTCGTTATTCAGTGTGCTACTGGTGGCGGGCCTGACGCTGTTGATGTTTGCCCTGTGGTGTGTTTCGTTGCTGGTGCTGGTCGACCGCCAGGGCCAACAGAATACCCTGACTATGCAGCAAAACCTGCATGCGCAGGTGTTACAGTTGCAACAAAAACAGCATCTCTGGCTGCAATCCCAGTATTATCTGCTCGGTACCCTGGCGGAGTCATCCGCCGATGCGCAGACTTTTCAATCTTTCCTGTGGAGCTATTACCAGCGTAATCCCAATATCTGGGCCGTAAACCTGGTGCATTTCGACCAGGAGGGACGCTCTGTTTCGAGATCCAATAAACCGGGCTGCCTGCAGCCAGCACAAATGCACCGGGATAATTTCGATAATTTCCTGGTGCCACAGATATCGAGTTGTCGAATCGATGATAAAGCACTGCTCGAAATCGCCGGCCCTGTTGCAGCCGAGGGAAACCCGGTAGTGCTGCTGGTAAGCATGGATTATTTCGATTTTCTGAACGAGTTTTCGAATCTGTCAGGACGCGATTTAGAGCGTGCTACAGATACCGAGAAAGGTATTCAATACCAGGAGTTCAGCGCCGATGGCGAAGGAAGTCGCCAAATTACGATTTCGGTCGGGATCGATAGCGCCGTACCTGGTGAGCTGCACCTAAAGCTGCAAACACTGTCATTCTGGGACCTTTTCCAACGCCAGGCGGCGATTGTACTGGTGACGCTGGTATGCGCTGCCATGCTGGTTCTGGCGTTGTTACATTTCAATTTGATCAGACCTTTGCTCGAGCTGGCCCAGAAAATGCACGTTGCAGCGAAAAGCCAGCAAGATAGTGCTACCGATGGGCAGGGAGGAGTCAGACCCGGCCTGGAGGTGATGGTCGAAGATTTCAACGTGTTGCAAAAAATGGCCAAGCGGGATCCGGTTACCCGACTCAACAACCGCGTCATTTTTGAGGACCGTTTGTCTCAGGCGATACTCGAAGGGAAGCGCAGTGGACGTCGCTATGCCCTGGTTATGATTGATATCGGGGGGCTGGATGATTTTGCGCATCAGCGAGGCCAGTATATCGTCGATGCACTTCTGCGGCAGGTTGCCAGGGGCCTACGAGAATCTTTGCGCGAGAGCGACCAGGTTGCACGCTTTGAAAGGAACCTGTTCGCGATACTGCTGGAAGTGCAACAGCGCGATCAGTTGAATACCCTGGTCGAGAAAATTTACCTGTCAATTGTTCGACAATACCAGATTTACGGACGTGAATTTGAACTGAGGGCTTTTTTCGGCATTGCGATATATCCCGATGATGCTGTTGAAGCGGATATCCTATACCAGAATGCCAGTGCTGCTCTGGTCGAAGCTGAAAACAGCGACTGGCCAATGCAGTTTTTTCGTGACCCCGACAAGGCTATCGATACTTCTGGATTTACATTGATACAGGCCTTACGTCGCGCGCTGGATAACGATGAGCTAAAACTGGTGTATCAACCGGTTGTCGACCTTGAAAGCTATGAAACGGTTTACCTCGAGGCGCTGTTACGCTGGAAGAACCCGGGCAAGCATGATGTCTCCATCGATCGCACGATTCGCCTGGCAGAACAAAATCATTTGATAAAACCTCTGACCAACTGGATTTTCGAATCTGCCTGCCGATTTATCAGCGAATCCAGCCTTGGTGATCTGTCGATTGGTATTAATTTGTCGATGATTGATTTGCATGATCGTCGCTTGCCAGAACGCATCGAGACCTACTTAAACCAGTATCAGGTCAAACCCGCGCAGATCGTAATTGAAATAACAGAAGGACAAATCATGCAGGATCCCGGAGAAGTGGTCGAGGTATTGTCGCATCTGGGAATGATGGGCTTATCGCTATCGATCGACGACTTCGGTACTGGGCAGGCTTCATTAACCTATCTCAAGGAACTGCCTGTCGAAAAGCTCAAGATCGACCAGTCTTTTGTGCGCGATATCGCTAGCAATCCGGACGACCAGTTGATTGTGAAGGCGACGATCGAACTTGCCCATACGCTGGATTTAAAGGTTGTCGCCGAGGGCGTGGAAACCTTGGCGGTCTGCGAATTGCTGACCAAAATGCGTTGTGATCATGTGCAGGGATATTACGTTTGTCGCCCACTCGAGGCGGGGCAGGTCGCCGCCTGGTTTGAGACTTCTGTTAAATCAGACCTTGTTCGGAAAGGCAGTTAATTCCATCGCCGACAATGACGTGATCCAGCACTCGAATATCGACTAGCCCTAATGCTTTTTGCAGGCGTTCGGTGATGCGGATATCAGCCTGACTCGGTTCGCAGACACCCGAGGGGTGGTTATGCGCGAGTATTACCGCCGCCGCGTTATCGGCAAGCGCCTGTTTGACAACTTCACGTGGATAAACAGAGGCCCCGTCTATGGTTCCACGAAACAGTTCCCGAAACGCGATCACCCGGTTGCGATTATCGAGCATCAGGCAGGCAAAGACCTCGTATTTGTAGTCGCGTAAACGGGCACGCAGGTAGTTCCGGGTTTGTTCCGAACGGGTCAGGCAGTTTCCGTACTCAAGGCCTTCCGACAAATGGCGGCGCGCGATTTCGAGCGCGGCCTGCAGTTGCACGAACTTGGCCAACCCCAGCCCCTTGCGGCTGCAGAAACTATGGGTATCGGCGTCGAGAACGCCTCGTATTGAACCGTAATCGAGTAATAGTTGCCGCGCAAGGTCGACAGCGGTACTGCCGGCTACTCCGGTGCGTAGCAATATTGCCAGAAGTTCAGCGTCAGAGAGCGCATCTGCGCCCCGGTTGACCAGCTTTTCGCGGGGTTTTTCGGCACTGGGCCATTGAGAGATTGTCATGGGTATTCCTTTACCTGTTGTCCTCAGTCGCTAAAATAGAATAAATGCAAGCGCTCAGCAACAAGAAAATCCTGCTCGGAATTACCGGCGGCATAGCCGCTTACAAATCCGCCGAACTGGTGCGCCTGTTAACCAGAGCAGGGGCCGAGGTGCGCGTCGTGATGACACCGTCGGCGCAGGAATTTGTGCAACCGCTCACTTACCAGGCGCTGAGTGGCCACCGGGTTTATATCGATTTGTTCGATGCCGAAGCAGAGTCAGCGATGGATCATATCGAGCTCGCTCGTTGGTGTGACCTGTTGTTGGTGGCGCCGGCATCGGCCGATTTTCTGGGCAAGATGAATGCGGGATATGCCGATAATCTTTTATTGACCTTGTGTCTCGCGAGCAAGCGCCTGGTCGCCGTGGCACCGGCGATGAATCAACAGATGTTTGCCAATCCCGCGACGCAGGATAATCTGAAACAACTGGGCGCGCGCAACGTACTGATCTGGGGACCGGCCGAAGGTGAGCAGGCCTGTGGGGATGTTGGTCCTGGTCGCATGCTCGAACCCGAACAATTGCTGGCTAATGTCGTTCTACAATTCGTTCCTGGCAAGCTCGACGGAGTTGAGCTGTTGTTGACTGCCGGCCCTACTAGAGAGGCGATTGATCCGGTGCGTTATATCAGCAATCGCAGTTCGGGCAAGATGGGCTACGCGCTTGCCGAGGCAGCGTTGCAGGCAGGGGCCAGGGTGACCCTCGTAAGCGGCCCGGTGTCCTTGACAGCGCCACCCGGGGTGAAACTGGTAGCGGTGGAGTCGGCCCAGCAAATGTATGAAGCGGTGATGCAACAGGTATCACAAAGCGACATTTTTATCGGCTGTGCCGCGGTATCCGATTACCGTGTAGATCAGGTGGCGACACACAAGATCAAGAAATCCGAGAATTCGATGTCGCTGCCTTTAGTTTTGAATGTCGATATCCTGGCTGCGGTCAGTGCACTTGATAACAGACCGTTTTGTGTTGGATTCGCCGCCGAGACGCAGAATCTTGAGAAGTATGCGCTCGCCAAGCTTGAGCAGAAGAATCTCGACATGATCGCAGCGAACCCAGTCGGTGATGGCGATAGCGGGTTTGAAACTGACATTAATCAGCTTGAAGTTTTCTGGCGTGACGGTCGCAGCAGCATCGAGCGGGGCGGTAAGCTCGCAATCGCAAAACAACTTATCGATTTGATTGCCGAGCGCTATACTTGCGCCCGTTCCTAACAGGCGTACCCAGGCATGACAGCAAACAAGAACAATGTTGCGGATATTCTGATCGAGGCCTTGCCCTATATCCAGGCGCTGGATCAGAAGACGGTAGTAATAAAATTTGGCGGTAACGCAATGGTCGATGAAGCGCTCAAGAGCAGCTTTGCGCAGGACATCGTGTTGCTGAAGCAAATCGGTGTTAACCCGGTCATCGTACATGGTGGTGGTCCGCAAATTGGTAAGCTACTCGAGCAGATCGGCAAGAAGAGCCGGTTCATCGAAGGAATGCGAGTCACCGATAATGAAACCATGGACGTTGTCGAAATGGTGCTCGGTGGCCAGGTTAACAAACAAATCGTGTCGCTGATTAATCGTCACGGTGGGCGCGCGGTAGGGCTTACCGGTAAGGACGGGGGTATGATTACGGCCCGCAAAATGAAACTTGCCGGAAATGACGAGGTCGATAACGATCTTGGACAGGTCGGAGAGGTCGAGTCGATAGACCCCGCCGTGGTAGCGATGCTGGACGATGACGATTTTATTCCGGTAATTGCCCCCATCGGTGTCGGTGCAGACGGTTCTTCTTACAATATAAATGCCGACCTGGTTGCCGGCGAATTGGCTAAAGTACTGGGCGCGGAAAAATTACTGTTGTTAACCAATACCCCGGGGGTACTTGATCCGGATGGAAATCTACTGACGGGACTTAGTGCCGACGAAACCGAGCGTCTAATCGTCGATGGCATCATTCATGGAGGTATGCTGCCGAAAGTACGCTGTGCACTGGACGCGGTGAAGGCCGGGGTCCGAACCAGTCAAATCATCGATGGGCGGGTAAGACATTCGGTATTGCTGGAATTATTGACAGATTCCGGTGTGGGTACGCTAATAAATGGGATGCCTGAGAACTAGAGACGTTCAGGCCTAGTTTTTCTCGGTTGTAAGCTCGCGGTAACGTGCCAGGTCCAGCGCATACTGCTCGTTAATTTTATCTTTTTCCGCCATCTTCGATTCCAGTTGGGCATAGCGGCTCTCTATTTTACGTGTGAAGTGTTCTATTTTTTGGGCGAGACCACCGGGAACTTCCTTGCCCTGCGAAAGGTAAGTTTTATCTGCCTTGGTTTGCAATTGCTGCAGCTGTTGCTGTGTGGCATCAATGCTTTTATTGATTAGCTGGATCACTGACTCGAGCACGTCGAGACGATTGTCGCGCGCCAGTCCGAGTTCTTCTTCAGAACTAAAGGTCAGCAGCAGCACTGTGTCTTTTTTATCCTGTGCCTCCTTGATCTTGGCTTCTTTGGCCTCTTGTTCCTCCAGCTTGCGCCTGGCTTCAGCCTCCGCCGCAAGTTCTTCATCGCTCTTGGCTGCTTCCTTGGTCGACAGGACCACACCTTGCGAATTTAGTTGCTGGTGTTTCCTTTTTACCTGGCTCGCGGGTAGCCGATCGCTGTAACGAATCTGGCCGTTTTCGTCTGTCCACTTATACAGTGCGCCGGCACCCGTCTGTTTGATGGGGGCAAACAGGGTTAAAGCCAATAGTATAACTGGCAATAATGTTGAACGGGATTCTATGTGGTTGCTCGGGGCGCGCACGATGTTATTTGATTCCTGACAGCTTTTGGTCTTTCAGATGGTAATACGCATAATAGTTTATTTACTGTGTTTTGCCATCAATTTGAGAACTATGGCTACTTCATCAAACTTGCCACCGAAGTATGCAGTGCCTGCAAATATTGCTTCTCCCCGGGCGAGGTTACCAGCACCGCAACCCCAATATTCTGCGAATTCCAGTCGGACTCTATCTCGATTCGGTGCTGGTTGTTTTGCTGTAAATTCTGCGCCTGGCTCATGTATCGCACCACTTGCTGATGTTTCAGTGTTTCACCTGAATTCTCGCCGCGCTTTACTTCGGTTGACAGGTTATTTTCGTAGACCAGGTAACGGTGATGAATTTGTCCGACGGTGCTTCGGTCTCCCAGGGAATAAAGTTCGAGCAAAAGGCCAGTCTCGTCCCTGGAGACTGTGAGTTTCAGGTCAAGTGGCGCTTGCTGCTGGTTGGCCTGCTGGATTTTGTCCAGGATATTATTGCTGCCGCGAGCCTCCATACCGTTGACAAAAAACTCGGGTGTATAAATAGTGCGTTGCAGGTTATTAGCGCCCAGATGGCGTTGACGGCGGGTATAATCGGCGCTGGAAAAGCGATCCTTCCAGCCCAGGTAATCCCAGTAATCAACATGAAACGCAAGTGCGAGCACGTTGACCTCATCTTTGGGCGTCTCGATCAGGCGCGATAGCCAACGGTCGGCAGGTGGACAGCTGCTGCATCCCTCTGAGGTGTAGAGTTCGACCACGGCGGTTTGCCTGTCACCGCTGCTGATTTCAATAGGATCGCCAGCGTAAGCAGAAAGTGAGATCAGGCTGGTGAGCATTAAGACTCTAATCATGGTGAACCTGTTTTTGTAGCGTAAGAACTTAGTAGACTGCATCGATCAGCCTGAGTTCAGTCGATTCCGTACTCGGCCCGGTAAGCTTCAATGGCTGACTGATGCTTGCTATCCCCACTGGTTTGCAAATATTCGAGGATATGGTCGAGTTTTATGATCGAGATGACGCTCAATCCCCGTTGCTCCAGTTCCTGGATTGCCGAGAGCCTTCCTGAACCTTTTTCCTGCCGGTCAAGTGCAATCATGACGGCACAAACTTCAGCACCGAGGTTCTCAATTAACTCGATTGATTCCCGAATTGCGGTTCCGGCGGTTATGACATCGTCGATAATCATAACGCGACCCCTGATTTCAGCGCCTACCGTATTTCCTCCTTCCCCGTGATCCTTGGCTTCCTTGCGGTTAAACGCGTAGGGGATGTCACGTTCGTGTTGTTGGTACAATGCGCTCGCGGTAATCGCGGCCAGGGGAATGCCTTTGTAAGCAGGGCCGAACAGCAGATCGAATTCAGTTTTGCTGTGCTGAATCGCATCGGCATAGAAACTGGCAAGTGCCGCGAGATCGGCGCCACGGTTAAAAATCCCGGCGTTGAAAAAGTAAGGACTGACGCGACCGGATTTGAGCGTGAATTCGCCAAAGCTGAGGGCGCCGCGCTGCAGGCAGTAGTCAACGAAACGGGATTGGTAAGCTTGCATGGGTGAATCGTTAGGTCCTGTTAACACTAATCGGATATCTTAAGTCATGTATCATATCGCCAGAATTGAATATTGGTAGCAGTTTCAGATGCGTGTGATCTCAGTAAACACCAACGGTATTCGTGCGGCGGCGCGCAAGGGCTTTTTCGACTGGCTACCCCGTCAGCGTGCGGACTTCATTTGTGTGCAGGAAACCAAGGCGCAAACCGACCAGCTGGATCAGCCGATGTTTCATCCCCGTAATTATTACTGCAGTTACTACGATGCATTGAAAAAAGGCTACTCCGGTACGGCGATTTACAGCAGGGAAAGGCCGTTGCAGGTGATTCGTGGTTATGGCGAATCCGAGTTCGATAACGAGGGTCGCTACCTTGAGTATCGCTACCGCAACCTGTCGGTGATTTCATTGTACGCGCCATCGGGCTCGTCAGGTGATCACCGCCAGGAATCCAAGTGGCGTTTTCTCGAAAGTTTTATGTTGCATCTGCAGTCACTGCGACGTAAACGCCGTGAATTCATCATCTGTGGTGACTGGAATATTGCACATCAGAATATCGATCTGAAAAACTGGCGCTCTAACCAGAAAAACTCTGGATTTCTGCCTGAGGAGCGCGCCTGGCTAACCGATTTGTTCGAGCGCGTGGGTTATATTGACGCGTTTCGCGTTGTCGATAAACGCGATGAACAGTATACCTGGTGGTCAAACCGGGGGCAGTCCTGGGACAAGAACGTCGGCTGGCGTATCGATTACCAGATTGTTACTCCCGGATTGAAAGACCGCGTTCAACGTGCACGGATTTACAGAGATCAGCGTTTTTCCGATCATGCGCCGTTAATTATGGATTATGACCTGGAATCCGCGGTCTAGTGCAGCAGAGCAATCTGGAATCTGTTTCCACGCTCAGGTTATTCTTTCATCGGCGTGTCGTGACTATGCTATTCCTGGGTTTTTCCGCCGGAATACCGCTGTTGCTGATCTTCTCATCACTGAGCCTATGGCTACGTGAAGCCGGGGCTGAACGTGCCGCGGTGACATATTTCAGCTGGGCCGCGCTTGGCTATTCGTTCAAATTCGTCTGGGCGCCTCTGGTTGATCAATTGCCCTTACCCTGGTTGACCCGGATGCTCGGTCGTCGGCGCGCCTGGATGTTGACTGCGCAGTTCGCGATCATAGTTGCAATCCTCGCCATGGCGTCGATCGACCCCGCGGCAAATCAATCGAGTCTGACCTTGATGGCGCTGGCTGCGGTTTTACTCGGTTTCTCCTCTGCAACCCAGGATATCGTTATCGATGCCTATCGAATTGAATCGGCCGAGGCTGAACTGCAGGCGATGATGTCTGCAACCTATATCGCTGGTTATCGTATCGGTATGCTGGTAGCGGGTGCAGGCTCGCTATACCTCGCCGACTGGTTTGGTACCAGTGGCGAAGCCTATTACTACCAGGCATGGCAATGGACCTACTATGCGATGGCGCTTGCGATGCTGGTAGGGGTCGCCACCACACTGGTAATCGACGAACCGCAAAAGGCAGAGATTGGCAGTGTTCCTGGAACCAATCAGGACTATGCACGATTTTTACTGATGTTCGTGGTCGCGATTGGGGGATTCATCGGTGTTTTCTTCTTTTCGGGGGATATTGCCGGTGGTGTTAAGACATCACTCGGCGAGGTATTGGCCAATCCGTTCCTGGCCGCGTTGCTGGTGGAATCCCTGCGTCTTGCGCTGGCATTGCTGGTTATGTGGCTGCTGGCATTAATACTGGTTAAATCCGGCATTGTCGGTTATGCAATGGTGGAACGCACTTACCTGATGCCGATACGTGATTTCTTCAGTCGTTACGGCTGGTCACTGGCCTGGATATTGCTCGCTTTGATCGGACTCTATCGAATATCCGATATCGTTCTCGGGGTTATTTCAAACGTTTTTTACCAGGATCTCGGCTTTAGCAAAACCGAAATCGCCAGCGCGGTCAAAACCTTCGGATTGTTAATGACTATCGCGGGTGGTTTCCTGGGGGGTTTGCTCGCGCTTCGCTTCGGCGTGATGCGTATTCTGTTGTTGGGCGCAGTGCTCGCGGCCGCAACCAATTTGCTGTTCATGCTGCTGGCAAGCATCGGCTACGATATGTTCTGGCTTTACATCGTAATCTCTGCCGACAACCTGGCGGCAGGAATCGCGAGTGCCGCGTTCGTCGCCTTCCTGTCGAGCCTTACCAATATCTCCTTCACTGCGATGCAGTACGCTATTTTTAGCTCGTTGATGACCTTGATTCCAAAGGTGTTGGGCGGTTACTCGGGATCGATGGTCGATGCGATCGGTTACCCCAGCTTCTTCCTGGTCACTGCAATTCTTGGTATTCCGGTATTGTTGCTGATTCTGATAGCGGCGCGACGTTTAGAAATCCGCGATCGTCCCACCTAGTTTATTGTATGATGTGGGTATCGTTTAGTTTCGTTTGAAAAGCCATGAATAACTCCGAAAAACTGTTTGAACAGGCTGTAAAAGTAATCCCGGGCGGGGTCAATTCACCGGTGCGCGCATTTGCCGCGGTTGGGGGTACACCACCTTTTATCGATCGGGCTGAGGGCGCCTACCTGGTAGACGTCGATGGCAGACGTTATATCGATTATGTTGGCTCCTGGGGACCGATGATATGCGGTCATGCTCATCCCGAAATTATCGCTGCCGTTACCGAGACCGTGCAGAAAGGCTTGAGTTTCGGCGCGCCATCTCCGCTCGAGGTACAGCTTGCGCAGCGCATCTGTGACTTGATGCCAAGTATTGACCTGGTGCGTATGACCTGTTCGGGTACGGAAGCAACCATGAGCGCGATCCGTCTCGCGCGGGGATTCACCGGGCGTGACAAGATCATCAAGTTCGAGGGTTGTTACCATGGGCATGCTGATTCCTTGCTGATCAAGGCAGGTTCGGGTGCCTTGACGCTGGGGGTGCCGAGTTCACCCGGAGTCCCGTCAGTGCTTGCCGATCATACTGTCACGCTCGAATACAACAATGGTGACCAGGTTAAACAGGTGTTTGCCGAGATCGGCGCTGAAATTGCCTGCGTGATTGTTGAGCCCGTTGCCGGCAATATGAACTGTGTACCGCCGGCTGCCGGCTTTTTACAGACTCTGCGCGAATGTTGCGATGAATCATCGAGTGTTCTGATCTTCGATGAGGTCATGACCGGGTTCCGGGTTGGACTCGGGGGGGCCCAGGAACGCTATGATATTGTTCCTGATTTGACCACGCTAGGTAAAGTCATCGGTGCCGGGATGCCGGTCGGTGCTTTTGGTGGCAAACACGAAATTATGAATCATATTGCACCGTTGGGGCCTGTTTACCAGGCAGGCACTTTGTCAGGCAATCCGGTAGCGATGGCGGCGGGGTTAAAAAATCTCGAAATCATCTCCCGTCCCGGATTTTTCGAAGACCTGACTCAACGAACCGAAAAACTTGTGAGTGGCATTTTGGGCGCGGCCGAAGCCAACGGTATTGCCATGCGCACCAATCAGGTTGGCGCAATGTTCGGCCTGTTTTTTACCGATCAGCCGGAAGTCATGCGATTTAGCCAGGTGAGCGCTTGCGATACTGAATTGTTCAAAAAATTCTTCCATGGCATGCTGGCACGCGGTATTTACCTGGCGCCGTCTGCCTACGAAGCGGGATTCGTCAGTGCGATGCACGGCGCAGCGGAGATTGAACAAACCATCGAGGCTGCCGCCGCCACCTTCGCTGAGCTCTAAACAACAAAGACAATTATTAGAGTCCGAGCATGCCTTTTTTCAGCTTCTTATCGGCAGGATAATTACCGAGCCAGATTTCAAGTAAAGCGTTCTTGAAATCTTCACCCGGGATCAAGCCCAGCTGCTGCTGGTTCTTGCTGATCCGGGTTCCCTGTGCAGGGATATAATCAAAAATGTACTGATCTTTTTTAACGGCGTTGGTAACAAAGTAACCGTAGAATTCGTCAATGCGTGGCTGCAGCTGTTTTAAGGTTTCGGTGCTTTGATTTTTCTCGAAACCCTCACGCCAGCCTTCGAGTAATTTCTCTCGAGAGACTTCCTTATAGACGAAATCAAGTTGCACCGTCCAGGGCCCCGGTTTTGACAGAATTTCAGCGACATTGCCAGACTTGCTCGGCAGGTAAAGTGAGCCCACGTAGACATCTACCCATAATTTTTCACGCAAACCCACACCGTTAAGGACCAGAGACTGGCCATCGGCAGTTTTGATTTCATCAGCAACGAAAACACCGGAAAGTTCGGCCGCCGGAGCTAATACGCAAAACAAGCAAAGCCAGGTTGCAAATAAGATTCTTTTCACTGCAGCTGTCTCCTCCAGGCCGACAAGAAGCAGTCTATGCCCGCTTGTGGCGAATTGGAACCCCGGGCTTAAAGCTAGGTAGATTCGGGTTTGATGTATTGAATTACACCGAGACGAATCAGCTCGGCATGCAGAATGAGCGCGCGATCATTGCAGTCGGGGATTTCGAGCAGGCGCTGTTTCAGCTCTGTCTCCAGCGGTAGCAGGTAAATTAGCTGGTAAAGAATTGCACAAAAGCCCTGGTTGCCATCACGAATACGACCCTCGTGGGCACTCAGATGGTCGAGAAGCTCGAGCATATAGGCAAATTGTTCAGGTATTTCAAGGGTACTGTCTTCATCGAGGATCTTGGTGTCTGCATACGTCAGGCCGTCGTGTTGGGTATGGGTTGATAATATTTCAAAACGCTCGATACCCAGGGCGGTGATCCCTAGCAGGCCATCAGCCCGATTCTCCCAGTCGTTGATGACAGCAGTGGTCCCGATCGAGTAGATATCCGTATCGATTGCGGTTTCGTCTCCCTTGTGAATCAATACCACGCCAAACGGACTGTTCTCGCGCATGCAGGTAGCGATCATGTCGAGGTAGCGAGTTTCAAAAACTTTAAGTTCCAGTGTATTGCCGGGCAGCAAAACGGTTTTCAGCGGGAACAGAGGAGTCTCAGCCATAGTTGATCATTGTTTCAGCGCCTGTTCATTCTCCCCAGCGCGGGGACAGGTCATTATCAATACCAAGCTGGTCGAGGATGCGTGCAACTATAAAATCAACCAGTTCGACAACAGAATTAGCGCCATGGTAAAACCCGGGATTGGGCGGCAATATGACTACCCCGAGGCGCGACAGTTTGAGCATGTTCTCGAGATGAATACTGGAAAAAGGTGTTTCCCGCGGCACCAGGATCAAGGTTCGACCTTCCTTGATGATCACATCGGCGGCGCGATGAATCAGGTTTTCGCTGCTGCCAACGGCGATCGATGCGAGGCTTCCCATGCTGCATGGGCATACCACCATTGCGTCTGCGACCGAGGAACCGCTTGCCGGTGGGGCCGTCCACTGATCCCTGGAGTAAACACTGATCATTGCCGGATCGGCTTTGAAATAGTCGGCGAGCTTTTGCTGCATTTTCTGAGGCGACCCAGACAATTTCAACGCTGTTTCCATGCCCAGTACGATCTGGCCAGGCTGTGAGGTAATAAACTGAACCTGTATGTTTTTTTGCAGGCAGCATTCAAACAGGCGCAGTGTGTATTCGGCGCCGGAGGCTCCAGTCATCGCCAGAGTAATTATTTTTGGTGTCATGGATCGGTAATGGCTATTTCTGCTTCAACCAGTTTATCGGTGGCCTGGGAAAGTCGCGCAATCAGGTTTTCGAGAAAGATGCGATAGTAACGCAGCTGGGTCTCGGTAGAGGCCTGTTCCATTAACGACGTGCTCACCCTCATGAGTGAGACTTCGGTACGCGCCATGATAGTAGCGTTACGAGGCTGACGCGTCAGAAAAGCAATTTCGCCAAAACAGTCACCCTGTTTCATCATGCCAACGACTTTTTTATTCTTGACGACTTCAACGCCACCCTTGGCAATAATGTAAAATGCCGTTTCCTGTTCTCCCTCGGTCACAATGACCTCTCCCTTCTTAAACTCGGTCCAGTCGCTGGCGTTGACAACCTCGGTAATTTGATCGTCACTGAAATCCTTGAAGAAAGCGAGATAGCGCAGCGTCTTCCATTTCTCCTGCATGTCGATACGCTCACCAACCCCGCGCAACCGGCCAAATGAATTGCTCAGGTCCGTCGCCAGCAGATAGGCTGATTCATATCGATCATAGATAATTTTTTGCATCGATTTCTCGACAATATCGGCGATATGCTGCGGTACCTCGGGATTGATCTCCATGATCGAATCGGGATCCAGGTTACTGATTTTGTAAATCAGGGACTCCAGGCTACCTGCCTTGTAGGGTGCCTTTTTTGCCAGCAACGCGTACATCACCGCACCGAGTGAGTAAATATCTGATTGTGCCACCAGTCGCTTTTCTTCAGATAATTGTTCTGGCGGCATATACATCGGTGATCCCTGCACCTCGGTGTCATGGCCCTCAAAACCGACATCGACATGAGCGATGCTGAAATCCATGATCTTCACTTCACCATCATTACTCAGCATGATGTTGCCCGGTTTGAGATCGCGATGGATGATGCCTTCACGATGTACGTAGTCGAGACCCTTGGCGCATTGATAGATGACATCGACAACCTGGTTTGGGGTGAGGGTTCTATTCCCGGTGACGTATTCCTGCAGTGTCACACCGTCGACAAATTCCATTACGATGTAATTGAGATCTTCTTCCTGCCCGGCATCGTAAACGCTTACCACCGATGGATGATGCATACGCCCCGCGCTATAGACCTCGGAAAAAAAACCTTCGCGCAATTTTTGCTTGGTCGCCGCGTCCATGTCTCCGGCAGAATGTGCGACCTTGATCGCGACGGTGCGCTGAACGAAAGGATCAAAAGCCTCGTAAACAACGCCCATAGAACCACGTCCGATGCGGCGTTTGATTTCATACTTGGCGATCTTAGTCGGTCTTTGTGATTTCTCGGACATACCCGATTTCTAGTTTTGCAGCGCTTGAATAAGACGTTGATGAATATTATCAAAACCGCCATTGCTCATGATAACGATTTGATCTCCCGGCTCACAATTGTGCAGCAGGTAGTCGATAATCTGTTGTGTATCGGTTTTGACTTCTACTATTGTAGATGTAGATTCTGCAATTTTCGCGATATCCCAATTTAAATCAGGATTTTCGCATAACAAAATCAGGTCAGCATCAGCGAATGACTGACCAAGTTCGTCACCATGAACGCCCATTTTCATTGTATTGGAACGAATATCCAGTACCCCGATCAGGCGGCCGGCAGTGTTTCCTTTCAGTGCCTCAAGAGTTAGCGCAATCGCAGTCGGGTGATGTGCGAAATCATCGACGATTCTCACACCGTTAATTTCCGCAATCACTTCCTGGCGGCGTCTGACCCCGGCAAATCTGCGCATGGCGTCGAGAGACACTTCGATGGCTACCCCGGCATGACGAGCGGCGATAATTGCTGCGCTTGCGTTTGATGCGTTGAATTGCCCCTGTTGGGATAATTCCAGCGCATGGTCCTTTGTGCCCTGATGCAGTATGTTTTTCTTATCAAGGAAAAAATCAGCATTCGGATCGACAGTAGAGAAACTCGATTGCTGGCTCCAGCAACCCATCGCCATGACGTCTCGTAGCGACTCATCATCGTGATTGACGACAACCAGCGCACTCTTGGGCAGAGTTCGCACCAGGTGATGAAACTGTCGCTTGATTGCTGTCAGATCTTCAAAGATATCGGCATGGTCGAACTCGAGGTTGTTCAAAATCAGCGTGCGCGGGTGGTAGTGAATGAACTTGGAGCGTTTATCGAAAAGCGCCGAATCGTATTCATCGGCCTCGATCACGAAGAATGGATCGCTACCGAGTTTTGCCGATTGCGAAAAGTTCTGGCAGATACCGCCGATCAGGTAGCCAGGGTCGAGCCCGGCATCGTCGAGTATCCAGGCGAGCATACTGCTGGCCGTGGTCTTGCCATGCGTCCCGGCGACCGCTAGTACCCAGCGTTTTTGCAGTACTGCTTCGTAAAGCCATTGAGGACCCGAGGTATAGCGCAATCCACGCTCTAGTATGGCTTCGAACTGCGGATTGCCGCGCGTGATAGCGTTACCAATGATGAATATATCACAGTCATCGGGTAACGCGTCGGCGTCATAGCCATGATGCAGCTCGATCCCGGTTTGCTCCAGCTGGGTGCTCATCGGGGGATAAACATTTGCATCGGAACCGGCTACTTCACAGCCCAGCTCACGCGCTATCTGAGCAATGCCGGCCATGAAGGTGCCGCAAATTCCAAGAATATAAATCTTCACCAGGAGAACCAGATCACTACGAATTGATAAAGCACGAAATAATTAAAAGATATCATAGCTGAAAGATGGGTCGAGATTGAAAAAGCGCGCTTAAAGATCAACGACAATACCGCCAGGTTCCAGATCAGGATGACCAGGGTCAGGTAGATCAGCAGGTTCCCTATATCAGCCTCGTTACTCGTGACGTTTCGGTAGACCGGAATTGTAACCGTGGTAATTATCATGTTGATTCCGATCAGGGCCGAAAAGGTTTGCAGGAATCGTTCGAGAGATTTCTTCCAGCGCAATCCCCAGTAAGCGATCAGGCCCAGCATTCCAAGTTCCAGGGAAATTTGTGCGCATACCACCGCGTAGCTGCGTTGTTCATCGACCAGCAACAATCCGATCAGAAAATAACTGAATACGGTAAGGGCGACGCAATATGGATTGTAAGGCAGGCGTTCGGGGCTGGAAAGCAGCAGGCACATCAATATGTAGTGCTTGAGGCTAA
>CALJYH010000023.1 GCA_937984095.1 uncultured Gammaproteobacteria bacterium
ACGAATATTCATTGTTGCTACGCTCCGTAGTTTTCGTTAATGACTTGCCATCCTCAAGGAATGGACCTGTTTAATTAGCTGCGAGTTAGCACTCGCCTATTGGGAGTGCTAATAATATTCAGCGGTTTTTCGTAGTCAAGCGAAATGGGGGATAAAATCGGGGATTCAAGCGATATTCAGATAAAAAATTAACTTTTATCTCAGTTTTTGGCGGGATTCGTCTTCCCTGTGGAATTTTACACCATCGATTACGTCGTCATCACGAGGCTGATTTCCGTGCATATTGACCGATGCCGACACCACCATGCGCGATGCAATGCGACTCACCAGCCAGATCCGTGTCGGCGGAAACAGCAGGAAAAAACCCACCGCATCGGTAAAGAACCCAGGCGTTAGCAGCAATGCGCCAGCAATCACGAGACCCATGCCCTCAAGAATCTCCCGCGCCGGCAATTCGTTTTCCTGCAGTTTGCGCTGCGCCCGCATCAACGTCGACAGGCCCTGTATCCTGAGCAGCCAGACGCCAAGCACGGCCGTTAGTACCACAAAAAATATAGTCCAGCCCGCACCAATCACCTGGCCTACCTGGATTAACAGGTAAATTTCGATTATCGGCACAACCAGAAAAACAGTAGCGATCAGTGGGAACATAGGGCTAACAAATGGTTAACAACGAATCCTTTAGTATTCGGGAGTATTACCAGAGTAATACTGATATTTGTACTATATGTGGTTAGCATACCATTTATTCAATTGTGTCTGCGGGAAAACCCATGCCGGAGCATTACCTCGTGATTACATCCTGGCCCGATATTGAGGGAGCCAGGCATCAGGCACAAACCTGGCTGCAAAAAAAACTCGCAGCCAGTGTAAACATTTTGCCGAAAATGGACTCTATATATCATTGGAAGGGTGAACTGCGACAGGGTAAGGAACACAAGATTTTCATCAAGACGAGTGCTGACCGCATAGGCGCGTTACAGCGGGAAATTAAAGCCGCCCATCCCTATGCCGTAGCTGAAATACTGCAATTTAAGATAGACTCTGGTAACCCCGATTACCTGGACTGGATAACGCAATCTACGCAATGACGATCATCAAACAAATCTTTGGCCTCGGCCTCCTGTTACTGGTCGCCTGCCCCTGGGCGCAGGCACAGGAAGAAGAACTGCTGCCGCCCGAAGAGGCGTTCCGTCTAAGCGCCTGGATCGAAGGTAGTGCCCTGGTCGCGGAGTACCAGATAGCGCCGGGTTACTACATGTACCGAGAACGCTTCGACTTCCAGGTTGAATCGAGTGATGCACCGGCGCGCTTCGATATGGCAGTCATTCCCGATGGGAAAGTCAAGCATGACGAATTCTTTGGTGAGGTAGAGACCTATCGCAACAGCGTCAGAATCGTTTTGCCGTTGATTTTCGATAGCGCGACGGCGAGTAACCTGACAGTTAAAGCGACCAGCCAGGGCTGCGCTGACATCGGTGTCTGTTATCCACCCCTCAAGCAAGCCCTCGCAATCAATCTGGCCTCCAGTAATCGAATCATACCGACGGCATGGGTTGCAAGCAGTGCAGCCAGCGAGAATATAAGTGATGACGTCGCAGCGTTGCAGGCACTCCTCGATGAAGTCACTACAAACCTGGAGAACGAACCGCAAGCACAAAGTAGTAAGGCGTCCAAAGGCTCCGATGCCCTTGCGGTGTTGCAGGCGCTCGGCGAAGACATCGGGCTCGATGACGAGGACGAAATACTGCACCCCGACGAGGCATTCATATTATCCGCGCGCCTCGACGCCAATAACGTCATCCAAACCAACATCCTGCTGGCAGATAACATTTACCTTTATCGCGACAAAATCAAGATCGCGATGGTTAACGGCGATGGCCATGCTCTCGGTGCCATTTCCGTACCCCGCGGTAAAATGAAGGATGACGAATTTCTGGGCCCCATGGAAGTTATCTATGACCAGGTCAACGTCTCGATACCGATCATTTCGGAGGCCAACGCCAGTGACCAGCTGGCGTTGTCATATCAATACCAGGGCTGCGTGGAAGATCGCATTTGCTACCCGCCAGTCACCAAGTACCTAAACATTAACGCCGCCCAAGGCCTGATCCTGGTAGCAAAGGAACTAACCGACGGCACTGGCACTTCAAAGCCTGCCATTAATTCCGATAGCGGAGGCTCAACCACGCCGGTTTCCGAGCAGGATCAATTTGCACAGCTTTTAAAAGACGAGAGCCTGTTACTCGTGGTCGGGTTATTTTTTCTGGCTGGCATCGGCCTCACTTTTACCCCCTGCGTGTTTCCAATGATTCCAATACTGTCGAGTATCATTGCGGGCCAGGGGTCTTCAATCACTACCGGCAAGGCTTTTACACTTTCCCTGGTATACGTCTTATCGATGGCAGCAACCTATGCCACTGCGGGCGCGATCGTCGGCTACTACGGCGCCGAGTTCAATATTCAGATCTGGTTTCAGGATCCTATCATTCTGAGCATTTTCGCCGCGGTGTTCGTATTGCTGGCATTGTCGATGTTCGGTTTTTATGAATTGCAGATGCCAAACGCCATCCAGTCACGTTTGACCGCTATCAGCAATAGCCAGCAGGGAGGCACACTCGTCGGTGTCGGGCTGATGGGTTTATTCTCGGCAATCATCGTTGGCCCCTGTATCACGGCCCCCCTGGTCGGCGCTTTAATTTTTATTTCGCAAACCCAGGACTGGCAGCTGGGCGGTCTCGCCTTGTTCGCGCTGGGCCTCGGCATGGGTGTGCCGCTGCTACTGATCGGCACATCGGCCGGCAAGCTGCTGCCGCGTGCGGGTGGCTGGATGGATTCCGTCAAAGCCGTATTTGGAGTGGTGTTGCTCGGGGTTGCAATCTGGCTGCTGGAACGCATTCTGCCGGTTGGAATAACCATGCTATTGATCGCCGCACTGCTAATTGCGTCGGCAATATATTTGGGTGCGCTGGATAGCTTGAGCGAATCAGCCAGCGGCTGGCATCGACTATTAAAATCATTCGGATTGTTAATCCTGGTTTATGGCATTGCCTATCTCATTGGTGCGGCCGCGGGCAGTAACGATCTGATCCAGCCGTTACGTGGAATCACCGCATCTGCTGGCAATCCTGATCAGGCTCAACAACATCTCGCGTTTCGACAGATCAAGGGCCAAAAGGGTCTGCAGCTCGCCTTGAACGACTCGATACAGCAGGACCGCAACACCATGCTGGATTTTTACGCCGACTGGTGCATTTCCTGCAAGGAAATGGAAAAATACGCCTTCAGTCATCCCAGGGTCCTTGCCGCACTCGAAGATGTCGCAACCTTGCAGGCTGACGTCACTGACAACGACAAGATCGATACCGAACTAATGGCTAAACTTGGGATTTATGGCCCGCCTGCAATATTGTTTTTCGACTCCAGTGGCCGGGAGATTCGAAATCGACGCGTCGTCGGTGAAATGTCGGGTGACCAATTCGCCGCCCACGTCGCCGCGACCTTTCAGTGAATCGTAATTTTCTGAAGCTGATTGCAATCGGCCTGGTTTCGATGCTGGCCGGAGTCCTGCTTTTCAATCAGCTGCAACCCGACGCGCAAGATAAAGCACCTGTTAGCGCAGAAACCCCGATCGCGTTGCATTCGATCCCGCTTTTCGATTTAAGCGGTCAACAAACCACTATCAGCGATTGGGAAGCTAATATTCTGATCGTCAACTTCTGGGCCCCCTGGTGTGCACCCTGTCGGCGCGAAGTGCCTACCCTGATTAAATTTCACCAGGATTATGCGCAACAAGGCGTTCGCGTGCTGGGAATAGCTTACGATAGTGAACCAAAGGTCAGTCGCTTCGCCACTGAATACCAGATCAATTACCCGATGTTCCTGGCAGGAAATCGTGCAGCGATGTACAACGCTGCTTTTGGTAACCCGAGCGGTAGCCTGCCATTTACCGCGCTACTGGACCAAAATCATCGTATCTTGTTCCAGCACAATGGAGAGCTCACCGCCAGCCAACTGCGCGAGCAGATTGAAGCCTTGTTATAGAGGTTTTGGCAAATTCGCAGTTACGGAAAACTGTCGACAACTTCGGCAATATTGCGCTTATCTCGCAAAAACTGGACTCTATCTGGTCGTTATGTGAAAATCCCGGGATGCAATTCCAGACTTGGAAAAGTTCCAAATGACAAAAATCCTGGTCATCCATGGCCCCAACTTAAACTTGCTTGGTACGCGTGAACCCGAGGTTTACGGTGCCGATACCCTTGACTCGATCAACCAGAGCCTGGTTCAGATGGCAGAGCAGAACGGTGTGAAACTCCGGACTTACCAGTCCAATAAGGAGGGTGATATCGTTAGCTGCATCCAGCAGGCGGGCACAAAGAATATTCAGTTTATCATTATAAATCCGGCCGCTTACACCCATACCAGTGTCGCAATACGAGACGCGTTTCTGGCGACCCGCATTCCGTTCATCGAAGTTCACTTATCTAACGTTTACGCACGCGAAGAATTCAGAACGCAATCCTACCTTTCAGACCTTGCGGTCGGAGTTATCAGTGGCTTCGGCAAAAATAGCTATTTGCTGGCGTTTGAGGCCGCCATCATCCAATGCAATCAAGCCTCAAACCAGAGAACCGAATAAATGGATATTCGCAAAGTAAAGAAATTAATCGAGTTACTCGAACAATCAGGTATCGCCGAGCTTGAAATAAAGGAAGGCGAGGATTCCGTTAGAATCAGCCGTCAATCGTCGGCCGCCGTGCAAAGTGTTGCGCTGAACGCAGCGCCGCAGGCACCACAACCAATGCCGGTTGCCGCGTCCCCGGGGCCCGTTACAACGCCAGCAGAGGTTGCCGATGAGTCTGGTGGAAACCAGGTCAAATCACCGATGGTGGGCACATTTTATATCGCCGCCTCCCCTACTTCAGGGCCATTTGTAACACCAGGTCAACAGGTGAATATAGGTGATACTCTGTGCATCATCGAAGCGATGAAGATGATGAACCAGATCGAAGCCGATAAGGCTGGCACGGTGCGTTCCATCATGGTTGAAAACGGCAGCCCGGTCGAATTCGACCAGGTCCTGTTTATTATTGAGTAAACGGGCAGGAACCCATCAGATGCTGGAAAAAATTGTTATCGCCAACCGCGGTGAAATCGCACTTAGGATCCTGCGTGCCTGTCGCGAAATGGACATCAAGACGGTTGCGGTGCATTCCACAGCCGATCGTGATCTGAAACACGTCAGGCTTGCCGACGAATCGGTTTGCATCGGGCCGCCTTCCTCTTTGGAAAGCTATCTCAATATCCCGGCCCTGATTTGTGCAGCCGAGTTGACCAATGCCGACGGTATCCATCCAGGCTATGGTTTCCTTTCCGAAAATGCAGAATTTGCAGAGCAGGTCGAATCGAGCGGCTTCAAGTTTATCGGTCCGAGCGCTGCCGCAATCCGCACCATGGGTGACAAGGTCGCCGCGATTAAAGCGATGAAGGCAGCCGACGTACCAACCGTACCCGGTTCGGATGGACCTCTCGGAGACAGCGACAGTAATAATCTGGAGATGGGTCGTAAGGTCGGTTACCCGGTAATCATCAAGGCCGCTGGGGGTGGCGGCGGACGCGGCATGCGCGTCGTGCATGCCGAGGGCAGCCTGCTGAACTCGATCCAGTTAACCCAGTCAGAGGCAGCCGCGGCTTTTAACAATGACACGGTATACATGGAAAAATTTCTCGGTGCTCCACGTCATATCGAAATCCAGGTGCTCGCGGATGCACATGGTAACGCCATCCACCTGGCAGAGCGTGATTGTTCAATGCAAAGGCGGCATCAAAAGGTTGTTGAAGAAGCACCAGCGCCAGGGATCACCGCAGAACAACGCAATAGAATCGGTACGCGCTGTGCCGAGGCCTGCATCAAGATGGGGTATGAAGGCGCCGGCACCTTCGAATTCCTGTATGAGGGTGGCGAGTTTTATTTTATCGAAATGAATACCCGGGTTCAGGTCGAGCATCCGGTTACCGAAATGATAACCTGGGTTGATATTATCAAGGAACAAATCTCGATCGCCTCCGGTAATCCGCTACGTTATAAACAGGAAGACATTCAGGTGCACGGACATGCGATTGAATGCCGAATTAACGCCGAGGACTCGAAGACGTTCCTGCCCTCACCCGGAAAAATAACACTCTATCATGCGCCCGGTGGTCCTGGAGTGCGGATGGACTCACATATTTACAACGGCTACACGGTACCGCCCTACTACGACTCGATGATCGGCAAGCTGATCACCTACGGCAGTTCACGCGAATCTGCGATAGCCCGCATGAACGGAGCGCTTTCGGAAATTGTGATCGAAGGCATCAAGACCAACATCGATCTGCAAAAAGATATCCTCAGTGATGGGAACTTTGCGCTCGGTGGCACCGATATCCATTACCTCGAAAAGAAGCTCGGGATCGATTAGCCCTTCTGACGATGACATGGTGGCAATTCAGCCTAAATTGTCAGGCATCCGAACTTGAACTGGTTGAAGACCTGATGCTGGAGCTGGGCGCGCTCAGCATTTCACTGCGCGACGCGGGTGACGAACCGATCTATGAACCTCTCCCCGGCGACAATCCCGTGTGGCAGGAATCAATCGTTACCGCAACCTTCGATGAAGGATGCGACCCCGGGTTACTGCAGCAACAACTGATCGACAGGTTACCGGATCAACTGGCAGCCGAAGTGCGGCAGGAGGGACTGCAGGACCAGGCCTGGGACCAGGCCTACAAGCAGCATTTTCAGCCGCTGCAATGCGCTCCCGACCTTTGGATCGTGCCCAGCTGGTCGGATCCTCCGGATCCTGCTGCAACCATCATACAGCTCGACCCAGGTCTTGCCTTTGGCACTGGGACCCATCCGACGACGGCATTATGCCTGGCCTGGTTAGCCTCAAGCGATGTCAAAGGCGGCCAGGTAATCGACTTTGGCTGTGGCTCGGGTATCCTGGCAATTGCGGCGATAAAACTTGGCGCGAAATACGTCACGGCAGTCGATATAGACGAACAGGCAATAAGCGCCTGTCAGACCAATATGAAAGTGAATGCAATTGGGACAGACCAGATACTTGTGTGCCAGCCCGAGGCTGCTGTATCGACAAGCTCGGACTTGTTGATCGCTAATATTCTAGCCAGGCCGCTGATCGATTTTGCATCGCGGTTTGCATCGATGGTCAGGCCCGGTGGTCAAATTTTGCTCTCGGGGATACTCAAATCCCAGCTAGAAGATATACAATCGGCTTATCGGCCCTATTTCGAACTTGATCCAGCCAGTTACCGTGACGAATGGGTGTGTGTCAGCGGTAAGCGACTTTAACAGGTAACCAATGTTTAGCAGCACTCAATTAGGCGACGTGATGGAGACTACCTGCACCGAGTGTGAGAGTCGTTTTCGTCTTACGGAAAACCAGTTGAAGCAGGCTTACGGTAAGGTTCGCTGTGGGGAATGCGGAACCTTGTTCAATGCGCTTATAGGTCTCAAGAACTACGAGGGGGATTTACCGCCGGACTATACCGAACAATATCGGGAAAGTGATTTTGCTCAAGACAGGACGCTGCCGGTAACCGACTTTGACCTGGAATCAGATTTTGATCAACGTCCCGAGCTCAGTTTGCATGAAGCCATGTATGGTTCCGAGCGAAGATCAATATTTCACTTTGGACCCCTGAGCTGGCTTATCGGCATACTACTGTTAACCGCGGTGGGTGCGGCGCAGGTGATTTATTATCAACGCTACCAGCTGATTGAAAATCCGCGTTACCAGCAACAGGTGATCGCCCTGTGCCGATTTTTGCCCTGTGCCGAGGTTGACTTTTCCAGTACTGGCCAAATCCGCCTGGTAGAGCGAAATGTCTTTACCCACCCGGTAACATCCAACGCACTCATGGTAACGGGATCTTTTGTTAATCGGGCACCTTTTACACAGAAATTGCCCGATCTGCTGATCAGCCTGTTTGATGTCCAGGGTAAGCTGATAGCGAATCGGCTTTTCACCTCCACTGAATATCTGTCAGAGGATAAAAATCGCGGGGTAATAAAACCTGGATTACCGGTTCAGTTTCGGCTTGAAATCGTTGATCCTGGGACCGATGCGCTGACTTACGAATTTGAGTTTTTCTAACTCGTAACACTGTTTATCTAAATAAGTCACATTAATACCAACATCGAAATATACTGGTATCTGCACGCGAAAACTCGGAGTATATTGCGCAACCTCGAGTATTTCTGACAGTGCTTGAAACCCTCATGGATTGAAAAATTTTAGATTATGAATCTTCAGTATCAGCTCACTAAGTTCCTGCCATTTTTACGTTGGGGCAGAAACATGACCCGCAGCAGTGTGCGAGCGGATGTCATGGCTGGATTGGTTGGAGCCGCTATTGTCCTGCCACAGGGCGTGGCGTTTGCGGCGATAGCCGGAATGCCTCCCGAGTATGGCCTTTACACCAGCATGGTACCTGCAGTCATCGCGGCCCTGTTTGGTTCTTCCTGGCACCTTGTATCCGGACCCACCACCGCGGCCTCTGTCATCATGTTTGCATCTCTAAGCGGTATGGCTGCACCCGGTAGCGAAGAGTATGTCGCACTGGCAATAACGCTCGCCTTCATGGTCGGTGCACTGCAACTCACTATGGGCATGCTGAGACTCGGAGCCCTGGTCAACTTTATATCTCATTCGGTTGTCGTCGGATTTACCGCGGGTGCGGCCTGCCTGATCGCAGCAAAACAGGCTGAGCAGTTTTTGGGAATAGATATTCCTGCTGGCACCCACCTGCTCAATAATATCGAGTTTCTGTGGTTGAACTGGGATCAGCTACATCCACTGGTGATGCTGGTCGCAATGATCACCCTGCTGACAGGAATCCTGACGCAGCGTCACCTGGGAGGCATGAGCATGATCGCCGCAATGTTGGTTGGCGGTCTCGCCGCGGCCCTGTTTAACATCGCCTTTGGAGAAGAAACTTCCGGCATTCAAATGGTGGGGGCATTGCCACAACAATTGCCGCCACTGTCGATGCCACGGTTCACGCTCGAGACCTTTCGCCAACTCTCCCCTCTGGCGCTTGCGATGACATTGTTTGCATTAACCGAAGCCGTATCAATCGCGCGCTCGATTTCGCTAAAATCGGGCCAGCCAATTGCGGGTAGCCAGGAATTCGTAGGACAGGGACTATCCAATATCTTCGGCAGTTTCTTTTCATCCTATGTCGCGACCGGGTCGTTCAATCGCAGCGGCGCCAACTACGATGCCGGAGCACGCAGCCCGCTAGCAGCAGTGCTAGCCGGAGTATTACTCGTGGTTTTCGTATTGCTGGTGGCCCCGATGACAGCCTTTCTGCCGAAAGCAGCCGTGGCTGGATTACTGTTTTTGGTTGCCTGGCGCTTAATCAACTTCAAACAGATTCGTAAAATTCTCCGTTCCGATAAAAATGAAGCGGTAATTCTTGGAGTCGTCTTCTTTGGGACGGTATTTTTCTCAATTGAATTTGCGATTCTGGCAGGCGTCATATTGTCGTTAATGATTTTCCTGCGCAAAACTTCACGTCCCAGATTATCTCCTCGAGTCCCCGACCCGGAGTCGGAAACCCGCAAGTTCATTTACGGGCATTCCCACCCCGAGTGCCCGCAACTCAAAATTCTGCGCCTCGACGACTCACTTTACTTTGGTTCGGTTGCCCATGTGGGTGAACTATTGCGCCGCTACCGGGAACACTATCCGCAGCAGAAACATTTATTCCTGCTGACCAAGGGTATCGCCCAGGTGGATGTCGCCGGCGCCGAACTTATTATCACCGAGGCGCGTGAGCGACGCGCTGTGGGCGGTGATCTCTACATGTATCGCCTCAGGGATACTGCATCAAAAGTATTTAATCGAGGCGGTTATCGAGATGAGATTGGTGACGCCAATATATTCGACACTAAGATGGAGGCAATTCCTACTATTTTTGAGCGGCTCGATAAGGATATCTGCGCGACCTGTGAACACCGGATTTTTCTCGAATGTAAGTCACTCGAGAAAAAAGTCAAAAAGAAGAAAGCTAAAAAAGGCAAATAAGTTTCATGTCATTTGCAATAGGTCCATATAAATTTGACAACCGCCTGGTTCTTGCACCCATGGCCGGAGTCACCGATCGTCCCTTTCGCCAGATGTGTCGGCGACTTGGTGCTGGCATGACCGTATCCGAAATGATCAGCAGTCGGCCCGACCTGCGCAACAGTCGTAAAACCCGATTACGAATGGACCACGAGGATGAACCCGGACCAATCGTGGTTCAGATTGCCGGGGGCATTCCGGAGATGATGGCCGAGGCCGCAATCTACAACGTCAGGCACGGCGCACAGATCATCGATATCAACATGGGCTGCCCTGCCAAGAAGGTATGCAAGGTCGATGCGGGTTCCGCCTTGCTGAAGGATACCGGGCTGGTCGAATCTATTTTACATGCGGTTGTGAACGCGGTTTCGGTTCCGGTAACGCTCAAGATTCGCACCGGCTGGTCACGTGATAACCGGAACGCCATTGAAGTCGCAGGCCTTGCCGAGAGTTGCGGAATTCGGGCACTGACCATTCACGGGCGCACGCGTGAAGACAAGTACCTGGGCTCAGCCGAGTACGGGACGATTCGACAGGTCAAAAGGAATGTCCAAATTCCGGTAATCGCAAACGGCGACATCGATTCGGCGAAAAAAGCAAAAATGGTCATGGACTTCACAGCTGCTGATGCTATTATGGTCGGCCGTATTGCGCAGCAACGTCCGTGGATATTTGGCCAGATTGAACACTATCTGAGCACCGGCAACGAGCCCAAAGAACCACCGGACGAACTAAAACAGACATGGTTAATTAACCATTTACAGAATTTGTATGCGTTTTACGGTGAGCACCAGGGGGTGCAGATCGCGCGTAAGCATATTAATTGGCAGCTTGGCCACAAAAAGAACTATTGCATCGTCAAGCCCCTGCTAATGCAGGCACGTACAGCGGCGCAGCAGCTGGAAACGATCG
>CALJYH010000024.1 GCA_937984095.1 uncultured Gammaproteobacteria bacterium
GATTCAAGAAAGTAGTATTTCTGGTCCCTGGATATCTCATCATCTTCTGTTGATGAGGAGCAGGCTACAAGTATGCCCATCAGCAGGCAAACCAGAAAAACCCGGTGCGGTGCCGGGTTCATCTTTTTCCAGCGATACGCATCCGCAGCGCATTTAGCTTGATAAAGCCCTCGGCGTCTTTTTGATCGTAGGCGCCGCGATCATCTTCGAAGGTGACTATTGCTTCATCAAACAGGCTATTGGTTGCGGATTTACGACCTACCACGCTGACCGAGCCCTTGAACAGCTTGACCCGAACTTCACCGTTTACCGTCACCTGCGACGCATCGATCATTTGCTGCAGCATCTCACGCTCGGGACTCCACCAATATCCGTTGTAGATCAGGTGAGCATATTTAGGCATCAATTCATCTTTCAGATGCGCGACCTCGCGATCGAGCGTAATCGACTCAATGCCACGGTGGGCTTTGAGCATGATGCTGCCGCCCGGGGTTTCGTAACAACCACGGGACTTCATACCGACATAGCGGTTTTCAACAATATCCAGGCGGCCTATACCGTGTGCACCACCCTCGTGATTAAGACGTGTTAATACCTGCGCAGGCTTCAATTGCTCTCCATCGACTGAAACAATGTCTCCTTTTTCAAACCCGAGTTCCAGGTAGGTCGGCATATCCGGTGCTTGTTCAGGGGATACGGACCGCTGCCACATATCGTCCTGTGCCTCGAACCATGGATCTTCCAGTTCCCCACCTTCATAGGAAATATGCAACAGGTTAGCGTCCATCGAATACGGAGATTTACCTGCCTTTTTCTTTTCGATCGCAATCCCGGCGGCATCGGCATAGGCAAGCAGGCTTTCGCGCGAGTTCAAATCCCATTCACGCCAGGGCGCAATCACACGTATATCGGGACTGAGCGCGTAGGCGCCAAGCTCGAACCGGACCTGGTCGTTACCTTTGCCAGTGGCACCATGCGATACCGCGTCGGCACCGGTTTCAGCAGCAATCTCGACCAGGCGCTTGGCGATCAAGGGTCGCGCGATCGAAGTACCCAGCAGGTACTCGCCTTCGTAAACCGTGTTAGCACGAAACATCGGGTAGACGAAATCGCGCACAAACTCTTCCTGCAGGTCTTCGATGTATATCTCCTTGACTCCGTATTTTTCGGCCTTGAGGCGGGCCGGTTCGAGCTCCTCTCCCTGGCCAATGTCTGCAGTGAAGGTAACAACCTCACACTCGTATTCATCTTCCAGCCATTTAAGGATAACCGAGGTATCAAGGCCGCCCGAGTAGGCTAGCACCACTTTGTTTACCGTTGTTTTACTCATGTTTTTCCTGTTGCAATCTGGCCTGGAACACCAGGCCTTGAAGAGGTGCGTATTGTCTTTAGAAATCGAGAAAAAATCCAGCATAAGCGTATAATGCGAGCATCAAAACTGGAGGCAAATCATGTCAGATTCTGGATTTAAAGTGCACTCAATGGAATTGGGGCCCATGGAAAATTTCGTTTACCTTATCGAGGATATTGCGAGCCATCGCTGTGCGGTCGTAGACCCGGCTTGGGAAGTCGGTCAAATAGTCGCCCGCGCCAATCAGCACGATCTCAATATTACAGATATTTTGCTGACCCATAGCCACAATGACCACATCAATGGTATCGAGGAATTATTGAACCACGCTAATGCCGAGGTGCACCTGCTTAAACCGGAGTATGAATTCTGGCAACACGAACTTGAAAAACCGAGCCTGCATCATGGTGGAGACGAACTGACACTTGGCGAGACCACGATCAAGATTTTACATACCCCCGGGCACACGCCTGGTTCCGCATGCTATCAACTTGGCAATGAAATCATTACCGGTGATACGCTTTTCGTGTTCGGCTGTGGGCGTTGTGATATGAGCGGCGGCAACCCCGAGCACATGTTCGAGACACTGAAAAATATGAAGCAGCGATTGCCACAGGATATGCTCATCCACCCGGGCCACAATTATTCGGTGAAAGAAACTTGCACCCTGGCCGACCAGATCGAAGGCAATCCGTTCATGCATTATGAAGACGCGGAGGCGTTTGTTAACTATCGAATGCACGTGCATGACAGGACACGTAATGAGCCCTATGACGCAATCAGCAAACAGCAGCTGAAAATCGCCAACCTGCTTTAAGGATGTGCCCCTATGAAACAAAATAGTATCCGCTCGATTGCCCTGCTTTCACTTATTGTTCTGGTTTCCGCTTGTGCCAGCCAGGATCTCGTAATGGCACCAGATACCATTCCGGGAGAGCAGTTAAAACAGGAATATATGATTGGCAAATGGTGCACAGATCGAGATCTCACCGCGCAAACCAATAAAGATGCCGGGCTAAGTACGATCTCTAATCTAACCCGGCAGTACTGGAACCTCAGAGAAACTGGAACCTGGCAAATCTCGGAAACAGGCTGGATGTACAGCAATTATGGAACGTGGCAGCTTGAGGAACTTAATACGCTAGTGATTAACAAGCCCCCGGCGGATCCCGTTCGATACCAGGCGAATTTCAAGAACGAAGGACAAGATCTATACCTGGAAGACAAGGACAAGAAGTTTCTGGTTCTGACCCGCTGTGACTAGGCGTTCAGAAATTTGCAATAAATTTACAACTCAAGCGGACGTCTCTCTACCATCTCAGACCTGATTTGACTCATATTTAATTCCAGTCGCTCAAGCATTGCTTCTGACTGCTCGGCAATTGCTTCCCTTATCATTCCATGCAACTCATGAAAATGATTTTCGCCAATTGCTTCTCGCACATTGCTATCCAGTAAAGCCTGAAACGCGTCGACTACACCGCTCGCTAGTGCTTTGGGATTGCTGCTCATCGCATCTCTCCTGTTTAAACGTTGACCTATATTGTGCTTACTATTAGCCACGCAGAATCCTGCAACATTGATCGGCGTCAACGTTATTAAATCTATAGCGCAGAAAATGAACAGCTAAGTGGTCTCAAAAGGATGAAATTGAGGATGAATGATATCTTTAAACTTGCCGACGACTTGGGCCCCCTGAAGGTGATCCATGTGCATGAGCCCGGTATCGGTCTGAAAGGCGCATTGGTGGTAGATAACGTCGCCAGGGGTCCATCGGTGGGTGGCGTGCGCATGGCTGCCGATGTATCCACCGAGGAATGCGCGCGGCTCGCGCGTGCGATGACCTTCAAAAATGCCGCGGCAGATCTCCAACATGGCGGTGGCAAAGCAGTTTTGTGGGGAGACCCGAAAATGCCCAAGCAACAGAAGGAAACCCTGATTCGAGGTTTCTGCTGTGCGTTGCGCGAGGTGGAACAATACATTTTTGCTCCCGATATGGGTACCGATGAGGAATGCATGGGCTGGGTCAAGGATGAAATCGGCCGCGTCGTCGGCTTGCCACGTGAACTTGGGGGCATCCCGCTCGATGAAATCGGTGCGACCGGCTTTGGATTAAGCCATGCGGTCGACGTCGCCCAGGATTTTTGCGATCTTAAAATCGAAGGTGCACGTATAGTTGTGCAGGGTTTCGGGGCCGTCGGCAAGCACGCAACTAAATTCCTGTGTGAAGCAGGTGCAATACCCGTCGCCATTTCAGATAGCACTGGCACCATACACAATCCCGACGGGCTCGATGTCGACGCTCTGATAGCATCGAAATCTGCAGGTAAAAGCGTTACCGAGTATGTTCCAGGTGAAAAGCTCGATGGCGATGCAATCATCGATATCGAGTGTGATATCTGGATACCGGCGGCCCGGCCCGACGTTATTCACGAGGGTAACGTGAATCGACTCAATACCAAGTTAATCGTTCAGGGCGCTAACATACCGATTACCTATGCTGCTGAAAAAGCCTTGCATCAAAAGGGCATTCTCAATATTCCCGATTTCATAGCAAACGCCGGCGGTGTTATTTGTGCTGCGACTGAATACCAGGGAGCCGGCGAGGTGGCGGCATTTACCGCAATCGAGGAAAAACTGCGCCGTAACACACGCGAGGTATTGCAAACCGCGCTGCAGGATCAGATTCTGCCACGCGATGCTGCCCTGGCGATGGCGCGCCGTCGCGTGGAGCAAGCAATGAGTTATCGCCGCTGGCATATTTTCTAGGCAGGAACGGGATTATGTTTCGTGTTCGTTTTCATGGTCGCGGAGGTCAGGGGATGAAGACCGCCAGCAGGATTCTGGGCACCGCTTTCTTCAAGGCTGGCTACGAAGTGCAAGATGCACCACGCTACGGTGCCGAACGGCGCGGAGCCCCAATATTTGCCTACGTGCGCGCCGCCAGGACCGTCATCAACGAGCGCGGAGTTATCAGCCATCCCAGTCTGGTGGTAGTCGCAGACGATACCCTGGTCGGGATGCCCGCGGCGGGAGTAACACATGGGATGGATGCGCATACCGTGCTCTTGATCAATAGCCATGAAGGCGTCGAAACCTGGCAGCAAAGGTTAAATACCGAAGCGAAGATTTTGATTCTGGTAGCACCGGAGGAAGTCGAGGATCGCGCCGCACTACCTTATATCGGTAGTCGTTGCGCGGCGGCCGCCGCTGTATTGACAGGCGTCATATCTCGTAAAATTCTGTTAGCGGCAATCTCCGAGGAACTAGATCACCTGAGTGAAAATATCATCAGTCATAATCACGATATCGCACTCAGCGTATTCGATGATCTGGCCGGCCACAAGGGTCTGGTCGAGCAAAGCAACCCGCCACCAGCCACCGATTACGTCAGACCCGAATGGATCGATGTACCCTTCGAAAACGCGCAGATTTCAAACCTCGCAATTCATACAGGTGCAACCAGCGTCCAGGTACGCACCGGTTTATGGCGCACCATGCGACCCGTTATCAATTACGAAAAGTGCAGCGCTTGCTCCTGGATTTGCAGTACCTACTGCCCAGATGGCGCAATTAACGTGCGCACGGACGGTTATCCCGATATTGATTATGATCATTGCAAGGGTTGCCTGGTTTGTGTCGCACAGTGTCCACCCCATGCGATTGAATCGATAGCGGAACACGTAGCACGCGAGCAAGAAGCTGGAGCAACGTCATGACGCGCAAGCTGCTAACCGGCAATAGTGCTGCCGCCTGGGGTGCACGACTGGCTCAGGTTGACTACATTCCGGCGTTTCCAATTACCCCTCAAACCGAGATTATTGAAGACCTGGCGGCCTGGATAGACCGGGGTGAGATGGATGCACGCCTGGTGACCCTTGAATCCGAACATTCAATGATTACCGCGGCCGGCAGCGCGGCCTCGTCAGGGGTGCGCGTATTTACTGCAACGTCCAGCCAGGGACTGCTCTACGGCATGGAAATGGTTTATACCGTCTCAGGCTGGCGCTCCCCCTTTGTCATGGTGAACGTATCACGCGGCCTGGCCTCTCCGATTACGCTTGAATCAGATCATAATGACATCATGGCCGCACGCGACAGTGGTTTTCTACAAATACATTGTGCCACCTGCCAGGAAATTGCCGACAGCATACTGATCGCTTATCGACTGGCCGAGCATCCCGATGTACGCATGCCCGCAATAGTCAATCTCGATGGCTTTTATCTTTCTTTTACGCGTGAGCCGGTTGATCTGGTCAACGCGTCGAAAGCCCGCTCATTTGTTGGCGAATATGATCCTGAAAACCTCCAATTCAAAGGGAATTCCCCGTTAAGCCAGGCTATGGCCGTGCTAGGTGGAGGCCCCTATTCCTATTTTCGCTACGAGACACACCTTGCGGTACAGCATGCCCTGACAGTCTATGACGAGATTGCCGACGAGTTCGCCGCTGTATTTGGACGACGTCACGACATAATCGATTGCTATAAGCTTGACGACGCCGAATACGTGTTTGTTATGGTTGGATCTTTTTCGACCAAGGCACGCGACGCGGTAGACAGCCTGCGTGCCGCTGGATGGAAGGCCGGCCTGCTGCGACCGCGCTTATTCCGACCATTTCCACAGCTGCAGATCAGACAGTTGCTGCAGGGACGTCGGGCCGTGGCTGTTATCGATCAGAATATTTCGATGGGCATGGGAGGTGTACTGCACAGCGAGTTTGCGACCGCACTCTATGGAATCAAGGACGCGCCTCTTCTGCTGAGTTATATCGGCGGGCTCGGAGGTCGCGATATCAGCCAGCAGGAATTCTTTGCCATAGCTGACGAGTTGCAACAGGCATACGTTCTAGGCGAATCACCGGCCACGCGACTGCTCTACACCGAAAACGAAATGACCGAGATGCGCAAATTACAGGCAATTGCGCAGGCCGAACATGCGGAAATCCATCAGACCTGAGAGCGTCTATATGATC
>CALJYH010000025.1 GCA_937984095.1 uncultured Gammaproteobacteria bacterium
ACTGCTAGTAACAACAGGCAGCTGCCGATAATTCTGGCGAGGTATTTAGCTTTCATTTCTCTATTCCATGATACAAATTTAATACATTGTGACCAGATTGCCGAATCCACAAGTCATATCTGACAAGTATCATTATGCGAACCCCCAAGTCACGACATTCGCAACCATATATCCTTGTAATTACGTTATATTGATTATTGCCCCTGCGCTAATTTGGCTAGCTGATATATATCAAGGTATTGTTGGATTTCGGGCCTGTAAAGGCGAAATCGAGGGATGATCCTTTCAGAGCCTAGTTGGTGTACCTTGCGACGAATCGACGCAGGATTTCGCGTGCGTAGGGCGTGTCTTCACGGTTCACCTCGACGATCAGTGCCTCGGCTTCCTCGGGTGGAAAATACCCGTGATGCTTGTAGGCGTGAATTCTCACCGTGAAACCCTCGCCATCGCCCTCGGGATGGAATTGCGTCGCATATACGTTTTCACCAACCCGAAACATCTGCACTGGACAATCATCCCCGGTCAGCAGCAGGGTCGCGCCCTCGGGTAAAATATCGCAGGCTTCCTTGTGGCCACACAAGACGGCAATCTGGTCCGGAAAATTTGCCAGCAGTGGATCGTCCCTGCCAGCGTCGGTGACGCTGATCACGGTACCACCGACCGGTTCGCTGTATTTTTTCGAAATCGGTGTCTCCAGGTATGAACCCAGCAGGCCGCATCCGGAACAGGCGCCGAGGAAAGGGAAGTCCCTGGCGACGATATCATCGAACAGGTGTTTGAAATCGTTTTCGATTTTCACCTGGATTTCGCTCTTCTGATCTTGCGCGGTGCTGATGTCGAACGGGCTACCACCCACGATCACCGCCGAGTAGTCATCGAGTGAAAGCCCGGGAATGCCGGATTTCTCGATGCGCAGGCGCCGGGTATTTTCCTCGGCTAGTTCGCCGTATTTTAAAATAGCCTCGAATTCACTGTTCGAAGTGTCGTCTTCCGGGCGTAATTGCAGAACCAATACGGGTTTAGTTACGTTCATGTTATGCCTGACTGGATATGGATGCTTATTTAACACGCGTATTAGAACAGGATTTGAGCCTGTTGTGGACGTTTGTGAAGATTACCGGGATTAGGTGCCGGTTCGGCCTAGCGTGCTTCTCGTACCTGGTTGTGGGTTATGGTGATGAAGCTCGGTTCATCATGCAACCACCGGTCGAGTACTTCCTCGAGTTCATGCCTGCGATAGGGCTTGGTAATAACTTCATCCATGCCCGATTGGCGGCATTTCTGGCGATCTGTTTCTGACGCATTGGCTGTCAGCGCAATAACAGGGATTCGGGCGTTGGTTTTTTCTTCCTGGCGTATTTTCAGCGTTGCCTCGTATCCATCCATGGTCGGCATCAGGCAATCCATCAGAATCAGTTGGTACTCGTTTTCGTGCCATAACCGAAGCGCTTCCGCTCCGTCCTCGGCAATATCGGTGCTGTACCCCATCTTGGAAAGCAGCAGTGACGCGAATTTCTGGTTGGCGATATTATCTTCGACCAGCAGTATATGGCCCTTCGATACCAGGGATAAGGTGAAGTCAGTTGCGTCTTCGTCACGCTCAGGCAAAGTCGGGTTTTCGACGCCGGGTTCGGTTTGGCTGATCGATGTATTGAGCGCGTAGTAGAACTGGTAATTGGTGAAGGGTTTTTGCATAAGCGTGGTGTAGCCCTGCAGATGCCTGGTCGATTTACGGAACGCCTCCGAATCTGCAGCGCTGTTGCCCAGCACGATCCATGAGACCGGATTAGTTAACGAACCGTCACTGAATTCCCGCCATTTTTGCTTTCGATCAAGTAGCGCTTCCTGGCTGACAATGACCAGCTGCTTGGCACCATCGTGTTCCTCGCAGACCAGCAACCTGTTCTTGATTTCCCGTGCATTGCCGACCACTGCGGCTTCGATATTTATGCGTGCCAGGCGATCGATGATCAATTCGCGGTATATCGGGTTTGGTTCGAGTAGCATGACGTGCTTGAGCTCTTCGTGCGGAATCGGAATTTGATCACCTTCGTCCGTCAGTTCGAGCGGGAAATCTACTGTAAACACGGAGCCTTTGCCGGGTGCGGAATCGAACTCGATACGCCCGTCCATCAGCGTTACCAGTTCTCGGGTTATTGTCAACCCGAGCCCCGTACCTCCATACTTGCGGGTGGTCGAACTGTCAGCCTGGGTGAAAGAGTGGAATAACCTTCCCGCCTTTTCCTGGGCGATACCGATGCCGGTGTCCTCGACATGGATCGACACGTTAGCCATCTGCTTCTCGTCAATTTCAACCGTGATAGACACCTGGATGTAACCTTGCTCGGTAAACTTGCTGGCATTACCGATCAAGTTGAAAAGTATCTGGCGGATTCGCGCCGGGTCACCGATAAAATGACGCGGCAGGTTGGGGGCGTAATCGAGTATCAGTTGTATTGGTTTATTTTGACAACGCGGTGCCAGCAACGCCATGACATCGTAGGAGGATTGCTCGAGGTCAAAAGGAATTTTTTCAAGACCTACCTTGCCGGCTTCCAGCCTGGAGAAATCAAGAATATCGTTAATGATGGTTAACAACGACTCGCTGGAGTCGAGAATAATCTGTACGTACTCCTGCTGCTTGTCACTCAGTTTGGTAACCGAGAGCAGCTCGCTCATACCGAGCACCCCGTTCATCGGGGTCCGCAGTTCATGGGTCATGGTCGCGAGGAACTGGCTCTTGGCTTCGCTCGCGGATTCGGCCTTTTCACGGGCGGTGGCAAATTGTTCACGGGTTGATTCAAGTTCAGTCACGGTGCTTTGTAATTTACCGATCGATTCACGAATCCTGCTTTCCAACGGCCTGAAAATCAGCAGGGCTTCGAGAAGAAGCACAAACAGTGTTCCAACCCAGATGAGTTTCTCCAGGTTCTGGATCATCATTATCGAATCGTCGCCGAGTTTTCCATACTCTTCGACCACGCTCGCCAGCATCGGCTCGAGCGTATGTGGCCCATAGTTAGTCAGGTATTTATATTCGTAAGAATCTGGCCCGAGTGAACCCAGGGTGCTGGTGTAAACTGCAGCGGCGTTTTCCAGGAAGCGTTCGAGCGAAACATTGAGTCCGACCGAGTCATCGTAATAAAGCGACTCGAGGTTTTCATTTCTAATAAGTGGAAAACCTTTTACCTCCGAGCCATGCAGCAGTGTCTGGTGCACCTGTTCCATTGCCTCGATGGTTTGGCCCAGCTGTAATTTTGCGTTGGCAAAATTTTCCTTGTCATCGGTGGTGACCATTACCAGGCTGAAGTAGCCAATGCGGTTTGCATGCCCCGACTGCTGGTCTCCCAGGTTGATGAGTTCGGATAGATTGCGTTGCACGGAAATCGCGTGCTGCTTTGCCAGGAAGGAACCTGTTACCACGAGCGCAAGCAGGCCCAGCCCGATAATGTATCGGACCCTCAAATGCCTTACCGCTTTTATATTTGCCATATCATCCCGGGCAATACCTGCCACTGTAAATTTGGTACTGAAAACTGTTTAGTACCGGCTTATCCCTGTTTTATCGGCAGATTAGGGCAAATATTGACTATCAAACTGATATTTCTGAACACCTAGAGCGTATATAAAGGACTGTGCACGATCATTCTGCTAAGGTGCTCAGCTTTAAGCCGTGAGGACCCTCGAAATAGCCACACATCCCGCCTTCGGGCGCACAGAAAAAGAGCATTCGAACCGGCAGGACTGGCAAAACATTCGTGCCATGATGCCGTATGTCTGGACCTACCGTGGACGGGTTCTGCTGGCACTCGGTTGCCTGGTGATTTCGAAGTTGGCGATGGTGGGTGTGCCGGTGGTGCTCAAGTACATCGTCGATGGACTGGATGCCAATTCTGGGCAGGTTGTCGTGCTGCCAATCAGCCTGCTGCTGGCTTACGGCCTGTTGCGTTTTATCAATTCCGGTTTCAATGAATTGCGCGATGCTATTTTTGCGCGCGTTCGCTTTCATGCGATGAAAGCGCTTTCGGTATCAGTTCTGAGTCATTTACATGACCTGTCGTTACGCTACCACCTGGAACGAAACACCGGTGCGATTTCACGCGATATGGAACGGGGCACGCAAAGCATCAGTTCAATCCTGAATTACCTGGTGTTCAATATCATACCGACCGCTGCCGAATTCCTGCTGGTAGCGATAATATTGCTTAGCCAGTACGACAGCCTGTTTGCTGGTGTCATCTTCTTTAGCGTGATCTTCTATATCGGTTTTACACTGGCGGTGACGGAATGGCGCATGCACTTTCGCCACGAAATGAACGCACTCGACTCCAGTGCCAACGGGCGCGCGATGGATAGCTTGATGAACTACGAAACAGTCAAGTATTTCAATAACGATCAGCACGAAATAACGCGTTATCGTGACACCATGGGAATGTGGGAAGAAGCCGCCGTGAAGAGTCAGAGCACGATGTCGATGCTTAATTTCGGACAGGCCCTGATTATTGCTATCGGTGTTACCGGTATCATGACCATGGCGGCACAAGGCGTCGTTAACCAGGAGCTGTCGTTGGGCGACCTGGTGTTGATCAATACGATGATGTTGCAGCTGTTTCTGCCACTTGGGTTCCTCGGCATTATTTACCGCTCGCTGAAGTACGCCCTCGCCGACATGGATATGGTCAACAAGTTGCTACAACGGCCGGTCGAAATTACCGACCGAAGCGACGCCAGTCCACTGGAGATCAAGCAGGCCGACATTGAGTTTCGTAATGTCGGCTTCCACTATAACGAGGACCGACGCATTCTCGAAGATGTCAGCTTCAAGCTGAAAGACGGTGAAAAGCTTGCAATCGTGGGTCCTTCGGGGGCGGGTAAATCGACCATCGCGCGCTTGCTGTTTCGTTTCTACGATGTCAGCCAGGGGCAGATCCTGATCAGCGACCAGGATATTGCCGGCGTTACCCAGCAAAGCCTGCGCGAGGCAATCGGCATCGTGCCACAGGATACCGTGCTGTTTAACGATTCGATTTTGTACAATATCCAGTACGCTCGTCCTCAAGCTTCTTTCGAGGAAGTCAGGGAAGTCGCGCGGCATGCCGATATCGATCAATTCATCGAAGCTTTACCACAGGGTTATGACACCATCGTCGGCGAGCGCGGTTTAAAACTTTCAGGTGGTGAAAAGCAACGTGTCGCAATTGCCCGGGTTTTGTTGAAGGATCCTGCGATCCTGGTGTTCGACGAGGCGACTTCGAGCCTGGATAGCCAGTCGGAGAAGAACATCCTGGGTGCATTAACCCGTATTTCACGCAACAAGACTACGCTGGTGATTGCGCACCGGCTTTCAACGGTCATCGATGCTGATCGCATTATCGTGCTCGACCAGGGAAGGGTGAAAGAGCAGGGCGATCACGAGACCCTGATCGATGCCGACGGACTCTATGCACAGCTGTGGCGTATGCAGCAAAAGAAGACCCAGGAAGTGCAATGAACGATTTGAGTAATTGCAGCAGCAGCGAACCATTTGCGTTGCGAGTGGTGGGTGATGACATGGCGCCGGAATTCATTGATGGACATGTCATCATCGTTGATCCCGGTGGCAAGATCAGTCCCGGCTGTTATGTCGTTGCCCGGCACCAGGGTGAAATGATTTTTCGACAGTTGGTGGTTAACCAGGATAATTATTTGTTGCGTGCCCTTGATACGAACCTGCCCGAGATCTCGCTCGCGAACGGATTGGACGATATCGTCGGCGTGATCAGCCAGCGTTCAGGCAAGCGCCGCAGTGAGCACAAACGCTACGACGTTTGAGTGTCGTTCCTCCCCGCAAATATATTCGCGGGAATAATATTTTCGGGTTTTTAGTAGTGCGAACTCTAGCGAATAATTATGCCTGGTAACACGATGATTAATATTAAATGTGGACTCGATTCAACGTATACTGCGCGGATATACAAGGGAGCCCCAAATGTCAGACGATAACCGCGAAAAAGCACTCAAATATCACCGCTTCCCGACGCCCGGGAAACTGCGCATCGAGGCCACTACACCCTTAACCTCGCAAAATGATCTAACCCTGGCGTACTCGCCGGGGGTTGCCTATCCCTGCCTCGAAATTGAAAAAGACCCCTTAACTGCGCGTGAATTTACCGCGCGTGCAAACCTGATCGGGGTCGTGACCAACGGTACCGCAGTGCTGGGGCTTGGTAACATTGGCGCCATGGCGGCCAAACCGGTGATGGAAGGGAAAGCCGTGCTTTTCAAACGATTCGCGGGAATCGACGTTTTTGATATAGAAATTGATGAGAAGGATCCGCATAAACTGTCCGAAACCATCGAACGCCTCGAGCCCACTTTCTGCGGAATCAACCTGGAAGATATCAAGGCGCCTGATTGTTTTTACGTCGAAAAGTATTTGCATGAGCGGATGTCGATCCCCGTTTTCCACGATGACCAGCATGGCACCGCGATCGTCGTCGCGGCGGCGATGAAATCTGCTCTGGAGGTGGTTGGCAAGGATATCAGCAAGGTCAGACTGGTGGCATCGGGAGCAGGTGCCGCAGCGCTGTCATGTCTGAATTTACTGGTTTCGATGGGGCTCGACAAGAAAAATGTGCTGGTCTGTGATTCCAGGGGCGTCATCTATGAGGGCCGTGCCGAATCCATGGATGAATACAAGGCGGGCTACGCGGTCGATACCGAGTCACGGACACTCGCCGATGCCATTGCCGGTGCCGATGTTTTTCTTGGGCTGTCTGCGGGTAACTTGTTAAAGCCTGAAATGGTTGAATCGATGACGCAGAAACCAATCGTTTTTGCGCTCGCCAATCCGACCCCGGAGATCGATCCGGCCGAGGCCAAACGTGTCTGCCCCGATGTCGTCATTGCTACCGGTCGCACCGATTATCCGAACCAGGTTAATAATGTGTTGTGCTTTCCTTTTCTGTTTCGTGGTGCACTTGACGCCGGGGCCACGCAAATTAACCATGAAATGAAAATCGCCTGTGTCGATGCATTATCGAGACTTGCGCGCGCCGGCACCAGCGATGTTGTCGCCAGTGCCTACCGTGGCGAGTCACTGACCTTCGGGCCCGAGTATCTAATCCCCAAACCTTTTGACCAGCGCCTGATTCTCGAGATTGCGCCGGCGGTGGCACAGGCCGCGATGGACTCAGGTGTTGCTGAACGGCCGATCGAGGATATGGAAGCCTATCGGCAAAAGTTAAACGCCTTCGTATTTCGCTCGGGATTGTTTATGAAGCCGGTGTTCGACATGGCGCGAACTGTCCAGCGCAAGGTGGTATTTGCAGAGGGTGAAAATCCGAAGGTTTTGCAGGCGGTCGATAATATTGTCAAGGATCAACTCTGCTTTCCGATTGTGCTGGGTCGCGAGGAGGTAGTGAAGTCGATCATCAGCGAGTACGGTCTTGTTGCCCGACCCGGCACGGATTACGAAATAGTTGATTACGAAGAAAACGAGGAATGGGCGCATAAATTTCATCGCTTGACCGAACGGCGTGGCAAAACATTGTCGGAAGCTCGCGAAATATTGCGTAACAGTAAAACCACCCAGGCGGCGATGATGGTCAAGCTGGGGCTGGCTGATACCATGATCACCGGCACCATTGGCAGGTTTCATCGCCACCTTGGTCGCCTGCTGAGCGTTTCTCAACAGGATAACGGTTTCGAGGAGGTATCGGCCTTAAGTGCAATCATTACGACCAAGTTCACGTTGTTTATTTGCGATACTCATGTAACGGCAGATCCAACAGCAGAGGCGATCGCTGATATGACCGTGCTGGCAGCCAGGGAGGTTGCGCGATTCGGGCTGAAACCCAAGGCGGCGTTGCTATCTCACTCAAACTTCGGTACCCGTGAAACGCAAACCTCGTGCAAAATGCGAGAGGCATTGTCCCTGATCAACAAGATCGATCCTGAATTGATGGTGGAGGGTGAGATGCAGGCCAATCTTGCGTTGTCTCCGAAGGCCATGGCAAAAGCGTTTCCCAATTCTAATCTCGAAGGCGTCGCCAATTTATTGATTATGCCGAACCTTGATGCCGCACATATTGCAATGAACTTGATTAAAATGGGTGCCGATGGCGTTGCGATCGGCCCCATCCTGCTTGGCTGCGATATTGCGGCGCACATCGTAACCCCTGGCACCACGGTACGGGGCCTGGTTAACATGACTGCGATTGCGGCGGCACGTATTGGAGCCGAGGAAGTAACCTGACATGCACCTGGTCATTATTCTGCTTGCCGCTTTGGCGCTTTTTATTCACCTGACGCTTGGGGTACGTGGCGATCCTGAGCGTCGCAAGTTGTTCTTCCTTTACGTGGTGATTGACCTCTGGTTGAGCGGGGTATTTTTATATCTCCTGGTCACCGCGTTACTTCACTGAGGATGGATTCACCGCTTGAACGGTGCAGCCGTCGTTCTTGAAATCCAGCATGTCGGCTGAGCGATAGCCACCAGGTTTTATACGGATTTACACTTACCCGATAGATTAAAAATAGTTAGGCTTAGGTCGTTGTTTCAACAACGATCGATCAATTTCATGGGGTATCTGTAATGAGTCATACGCAGTATGTACCGGCAAGACCACGTTTGCAGCGCAGTGAACTGGCCGTGCCGGGATCCAATCCGGGGATGTTCGAAAAGGCAGCCGACAGTGGCGCGGATTACGTGTTTCTGGATCTCGAGGATGCCGTGTCCCCGGGGGACAAGGTACAGGCCCGCAAGAACGTGATCGAGGCGCTCAACGACATCGACTGGCGCGGCAAGGGCAAAACAATTTCGCTACGTATCAACAGTCTCGATACGCATTACATGTATCGCGATGTCGTCGACGTTGTCGAACAGGCCGGCGATCGGCTGGATACTATTCTGATTCCAAAAGTCGGAGTTGCCGCCGACGTTTACATGGTCGATGCGATGTTAACCCAGATTGAAACCGCGCAGGGTTTTGATAATCGTATCGGGCTCGAAGCGCTAATCGAAATCACACTCGGCATGGCCAACGTGGATGCGATCGCCACGTCCAGTCCGCGCATGGAAGCAATGCACTTCGGAGTTGCCGATTACGCGGCGAGCTGCCGAGCGCGCACTACCAATATCGGTGGCCTGAATCCGGATTATCCGGGTGATCAATGGCATCATGGCCTGTCGTGCATGCTGGTGGCCTGTCGCGCCTATGGATTACGCGCTATCGATGGTCCCTTTGGAGATTTTAACGATCCCGATGGTTATCTCGACGCCGCACGGCGGGGTGCAGCGATGGGTTACGAGGGTAAATGGGCGATTCATCCATCACAAATTGAACTGGCCAACCAAACCTTCTCCCCCCCGGAAGCCGAGGTCGATCGGGCGCGACGCATTTTGGTCGCTCTCGAAGAAGCGGCCGCGCAAGGCAAGGGTGCAGCCCAACTCGATGGGCGTATGATTGATGCAGCGTCTGCGCGCATGGCTGAAAATGTGGTAAATACCGACGCTGCCATCCAGGCTAAACAGTAACGTTTTCGAAGCGGGAGAACATCGATGGATATTCATGAGTATCAGGCAAAGGTGCTACTGGCTGATTTTGGCATGCCAATCGCCAGGGGTGGCATCGCTTACAGCCCTGAGCAGGCTGCTTATCGGGCCATGGAACTCGGCGGCGAGAAGTGGGTCGTAAAGGCCCAGATTCATTCTGGGGCACGGGGCAAGGCGGGTGGCATCAAGGTTTGTGCCACTGAAAACGAAGTCATGGATGCGGCCAATGAATTGCTGGGCCGGCGCCTGGTAACCAATCAAACCGGCCCACAGGGAAAGTTGGTAGGGCGCTTGTATATCGAAGAGGCGACCGATATCGACCGCGAGATATACCTGGCCTTCGTGCTCGACCGCAGCTCGGAGCGGATCATGTGTGTTGCATCATCAGCGGGTGGCATGGACATCGAAGAGATTGTCGAAACCGATCCCGACGCGATC
>CALJYH010000026.1 GCA_937984095.1 uncultured Gammaproteobacteria bacterium
CTGTTTCGCAACAAGGCGCAGTGCGAAGCGCAAGGGCCAAAGCTGGCCCCATGAGCGAAGCGAATGCTTTGGGTCTTCCCTTGTCGAGCATTGCAACGCGGTTGCGAAACAGCACAGGGACGCCCTCGGGTAAGCTTGTCAACGCCCACGGACTGCGTTGCACCTCTTGACAAGGGTGTGGCCATTATCTGCGAGGCGCGCCTTGCCGTGAACGTTGACAAGCTTACTGAACTCGCAATTATAATGTTGAAAGAGCACTAGTCTAGGTCTGCTCCGCTCGCTGCAGCGTAAAACGATAGCCTCGTCCACGCAGGGTTTCAATCGGCTTTAAGTTCTCGTCGGGATCCAGTTTCTGACGTAAACGTCGAATAAACACTTCAATGACATTACTGTCATTGTCCGATTCATCATCATATAAATGCTCGGTTAAAACCGTCTTCGAGATCACTTCTCCGGCATGCAGCATCAGGTATTCCAGCACCTTATACTCGTATGCCGTTAAATCCAGCTCGCGATCATCGACATAGATTCGCTGAGCCGCGGTATCGAGACTGACCGGTGAACAGACAATGCGCGAATCCGACCATCCGGAAGCACGCCTGATCAGCACACGAATCCGCGCCATCATTTCCTCATGATGGAAAGGCTTGACCAGGTAATCATCGGCACCTGCATCGAGTCCCTCTACCTTGTCCTGCCAACGGCCCCTGGCGGTCAGAATCAGAATCGGAATTTTATTGGCCTGATCGCGAATCTGGTTTATCACTTCAAGCCCGGACATTTTCGGTAGGCCCAGGTCGATAATGGCAACGTCGGCTGGATACTCCTGGATCAGGTACAGGCCCTCGGCACCATTGTCAGCGCTATCGACAGCAAAACCCTCGGATTTCAAACGTGCGACGATTTGCTGCTGGATATCCACATCGTCTTCTATGACTATTGCTCGCATAGGATTTCTCGCATATTTCGTAATAAATATTAGATCACAGGCGTAATTTGAATGCGCATTTTTATCCGCTTACCAGGATCATAGGGCATTTCGACGTGATAAATCTTGCCACGATATCGGTAGGTTACGTCATAACCATCGACAACTTCCTCGTAGTTCACCTGGTGCCGGGTCTTGCAGTGCTCCTCGTAACCGACAACCGTACTGTCGTGCCGTTGTGAGTGCCCGTTGACCGCATCATGGCCGATTTGCGCGCCGACAATGGTTCCAACAGCGGTGGCAACTTTGTTTCCACTGCCCTTACCAAACTGGTGTCCGACAATACCGCCAATTAACCCACCGGCAAGCATACCTCCGGCTGATTTAGGGTACTGGTTGTGGGTGTGATATACGGGTTCTTCCCAGCACTCGCGTACCGGCCTTGATACCTGAACTTCACGGTAGATCGGCCGCACATCGACGACTTTCGCATATTCGAATAGATCCTGTCGGGGGCTATCGCGATACTGCTGTTGGCCGTGATTTTTATGGCCCGCACTGGCTGAGCTGGCGAAAACCAGAATCGCAACAGCAATGGTAGTTTCGAGCGTTCTCATGCCTGTCTCCTACTTGTATAAGTATGACTGGCAATATAGGCGTAACTAACTGAATCAAGCCTTAACAAGCTGGTTCTATGTGAATTGTTTCCTAGTCGCGAAGTCATCCTCCGCTTCGGGGACGTCACCCCTATGATTAACGGAATGTGGGGTTGATTTTTAAAAGCGATTGCCTAAGCTTGTCGCCTGTTTGAACACCGGCAGTTCACATGCTAGCTTTAGAAATCTCCAATCTTCACAAGACTTACGCCAGTGGTCTGCAAGCCCTCAAGGGGATCGATCTGCAGGTTGAGGAAGGAGACTTCTTCGCGTTGCTCGGGCCAAACGGTGCCGGGAAATCGACCTGCATCGGCATCATTTCGGGTCTCGTCAACAAGACCAGCGGCGACGTCAAGATATTCGGTCACTCCATCGATGAGGAATTCATCCTCGCTAAATCGATGCTGGGTTCAGTACCACAGGAGTTTAATTTCAATACCTTCGAGCCGGTGCAGGAAATCATTACCAACCAGGCCGGTTTCTATGGCGTGCCGGCACGCATTGCGCGACAGCAGACCGAACATTACCTGAAGCAACTTGGACTCTGGCAGCATCGCAGGTCACAGGCACGGCGGCTATCGGGTGGCATGAAACGTCGCCTTATGATTGCGCGTGCAATGGTACATAAACCAAGGCTTTTAATCCTGGACGAACCCACCGCCGGGGTCGACATCGAACTACGACGCTCGATGTGGGATTTCCTGGAGCAAATCAACGACCAGGGAACCACGATAATTCTGACCACGCATTATCTTGAGGAAGCAGAACGTATGTGCCGCAATATCGCTATTATCGATGAAGGCAATATCATCCAGAACACCAGCATGAAACTGCTGCTGAAACAGTTAAACAGCGAAACCTTTGTACTCTACCTGCGCGACGACCTCGAGCAGGCGCCGAAGCTGGCAAGCTTTGACAATATCGTCACCCTCGATCATCACAGTATCGAAGTTGAAGTTCCGAAGCGCCGTTCGATCAACGATTTAATCAGCGAGCTCGAGGCGCAAAACATTGTTGTCGAGCGCATGCGAAACAAGGTTAACCGACTCGAGGAGTTATTCGTCAAGCTGACAACCAAGACCAAAAAGGAAGGCGCTGCCTGATGCTATACCGGTTCTGGATCGCTTACTTAACAATCACGCGCAAGGAAATCATGCGCTTCGCCCGTATCTGGGTGCAGACCATTATTCCGCCCGTGGTTATGGTAGCGTTGTATTTCATTATTTTCGGCAACCTGATCGGACAACGCATCGGTGAAATGGACGGCATGCTCTACGTTGATTTCATCATGCCGGGACTGGTCATGATGTCGATCATTACCAATTCATATACCAATGTCGTATCGTCGTTTTACGGCGCCAAGTACTCGCGTCATATCGAGGAAATGCAAATCGCGCCGGTTCCCGATATCGTGATACTGCTCGGATTCGTAACCGGAGGTATGGTGCGCGGAATCAGTGTCGGGATCGCGGTCACGCTGGTGTCGTTACTATTCACCGAATTCAGTATTCACAACCCCCTAATCGTTCTATTGGTTGCGCTGCTGACGTCCTGCCTGTTCGCGCTCGCCGGACTGATTAACGCAATTTTTGCCAACAGCTTTGACGATATCACCATTATCCCGACTTTCGTGCTAACCCCTCTGACCTACCTCGGTGGGATTTTTTACTCGATCAAGCTGTTGCCCGAATTCTGGCAACAGGTTTCACTGGGTAACCCGATACTCTACATGGTCAACAGTTTTCGTTACGGCTTTCGCGGCACTAGCGATATCGACTTGTTTACCGCGATAGTCGTCATCCTGTTTTTCATTGCCTTACTGTTTAGCGTCAGTTTAACCCTGCTGGCTCGCGGAACCGGCATTCGCCAGTGATGGAATTGATCGATGTTGGCGTTAACCTGACCAATAAGAGTCTGCAGAAAGATCTGGATGGGGTGATAGAACGCGCCCAGGATGCCGGCGTCAAGCAGATGGTTGTAACCGGTACCTCAGTCGAAGAAAGCCGGCAGGCAGTCGACCTCTGTAGTCAGTATCCCGGCTGCCTGGTGTCGACCTGTGGAGTCCATCCCCATCACGCCAGTGACTGGAACGAAAATAGCTTTGACGAACTCAAGTCCATGGCACAGCACGACTGCGTGCGTGCAATCGGCGAAACTGGACTGGATTTCAATCGCAACTATTCGCCCCATCCAGCCCAGGAAATCGTATTTCAGCGGCAAATGGAACTAGCCGTGACCTTAAAAATGCCCTTGTTTTGCCATCAGCGAGACGCGCATAAGCGCTTCGTCGAGATGCTGCGTGAATATCGTGACGATATCAGCCGACCGGTGGTTCATTGTTTTACCGACACCCGCGAGGCCTTGATAGACTGCCTGGATCTCGATTGTTATATCGGCATCACCGGCTGGATCTGCGACGAGCGCAGGGGATTGGAGTTACAAAAACTGGTTCGACTAATACCCGGGGATCGGCTGTTACTGGAAACCGACGCACCCTACCTGTTACCCCGAAGTCTCGATCCTAAACCCTCGAGTCGCATCAACGAACCAGCGTATTTACCCCATATTCTCGAGAGCGTAGCCTATCACCGGGACCAGTCTCCTGAGCAGCTGGCCTGGCAGACCCTGCAGAACAGTCGAACTTTTTTCGGGCTCTAAACCCTGTAGCAACCGGCCTCGAGCTAGTGTCCGCAGGTTTTAGTCCTATTTTTTGTAGTATCATTTAATCCGAAAAACTGGTTACATCTTTCAATTTCCGTTCTAAACTTAGTGCTGAGCCTAACGGTTTTAGACTATGAATGATCAGGTAAAAATCAATTTCTTCGCCTCTACCCCGGAGCCCTGTAGTTACCTGGATAATCGTAAATCCGTTAGTGCCTTCGCTAACCCCCATATGGATATGGATATGAAAACCTATAATGAATTGATTCAGCACGGTTTTCGTCGATCCGGTGGCTACATTTACCGACCGCACTGCCCGAGTTGCCAGGAATGTATCTCGGTGAGGGTACCGGTGAAAAAACATGCTTATTCACGCAATGAACTGCGCGCCATCAAACGCAATGCCGATTTGAAAATCAACATTGTGCCCGGGCGTTTCCGGGATGAGCATTTCGACCTGTACAGACGCTACATCAAAAGCCGACATAACGATGGCAGTATGGCCAATCCCAGCAAATCCGACTATCACCGATTCCTGATTTGTGACTGGACCGATACCTTATTTTTCGAGTATCGATGCAACCGGATTTTAATCGCTGTCGCGGTTTGCGACATAACCGATAGCGGATTGTCCGCTGTTTATACTTTTTTCGATCCGGACTATGCCGAACGCAGTCCGGGCCATTTTGCGATTCTGACCCAAATCGAGGAAACACGCCTGCGCGATCTTGATTACCTCTATCTCGGTTACTGGATTCGCGAATGCGATAAAATGAGTTACAAGCGCCGTTACAAACCGCTTGAGGCCTACCTGGGCGACCAGTGGGTCGCGCTAGACAAGACGTCTTAATTTCTCCCAGTCAAATGCCAAACCGGGATCGGTTTTGCGACCGGGTGCTATATCGCTATGTCCCGTGATTGCCTCTTTTTTGATCGCGGGGTACTTGCTGCGCAGACTCGCGATAAGATTCGCGAGGCTTAAATACTGATCCTCGGTATAGGCATGATCATCGCAACCCTCGAGCTCGATCCCGATCGAAAAATCATTACAGGCCTGCTCGCCCATCCACTCCGAATCGCCTGCATGCCAGGCACGATCGAGGAATGACACGAATTGCAATAATTTACCATCCCGCTCGATCAGGCAATGGGCTGAGACCTTCATTTCACAAATCGAACCAAAGTACTCATGCGCGTCGACATTCAGATTATTGCAAAAAAAATTCTGAATATGCCCGCCACCGTATTCACCGGGTGGTAAACTAATGCCATGCACGACGACCAGTTTAATTTTGCTGTCGGTTGGCCTGGCATCAAAATTGGGGGACTGAATTACTTCCACGGACTGCAACCAGCCTGCATCATCAATGAAAAGTTTTGTCATTCGCCAATTATCACCTGGTATCACTGAAGCTTTGAAATATTACCCGCAACTTCCGGCACGATAGTTTATCCACCTTGAACCTGCAAGATCTCAATAAGCCGCAACAACAGGCGGTCAAATGCATCGAGCGGCCCTGTCTCGTATTGGCGGGTGCCGGGAGCGGCAAGACCGGCGTTATCACCCGTAAAATAGCCTGGCTGATCCACCAGGGTTACGCGGCCCATCAGATATGTGCCGTTACCTTTACTAACAAGGCAGCAAGGGAAATGCGGCAACGGGTTACCCGTTTCATGGCCAAGAAAACAACGCAAGGGTTGAAAATATCGACCTTTCACAGCCTCGGACAACGCATCCTGTTTCAGGAGTCCCATCGCCTCGGGTATCGGCGTGGTTTTAGCATTATGGATTCACGCGACGTCGAAACCTGTCTCGACGGGCTGGCGCATCGGATCGAGCAGGATAACGACTATATAAAGCAATCGATGTACCAGATCAGTCGCTGGAAAAACGATTTTGTCGACCCCGAGGCCGCGCTTTCGAGCGCTGATAACCCGGCCATGCAGGCACAGGCCAGGCTATACGCGGAGTACCAGCAACAGCTGCTGGCCTGCAACTCGATGGACTTCGATGACCTCATCATGTTGCCAGTACAGTTGTTTCGCGCGCATGCCGAAGTACTAAACCAGTGGCAGGACAGGATTCGTTACCTGTTGATCGACGAATACCAGGATACCAACACCAGCCAGTACGAACTGGTGAAAGCGCTTTGCGGCGTGCGTCAAAAACTTACCGTGGTGGGTGACGATGACCAGTCGATCTATGCATGGCGCGGTGCGCGCCCCGAAAACCTGCAGCGTCTGCAGCAGGATTTTCCGTCGATTGAACTGGTCAAACTGGAGCAGAATTATCGATCCAGCAGCCGAATTCTTGGCGCTGCCAATCAGCTCATTGCCAACAATCAACACCTGTTCGAGAAAAAACTCTGGTCGGCTTCGGCTGCAGGCGATCCGATTCGCGTATTCCCTTGCAAGAACGCCGAGGATGAAGCCGATCGAGTGGCCGTCGATATTCTGAGCCGGCGCTTTCAGGAAAATACGCCCTGCAAGGAATTTGCCATTCTTTACCGCAGCAATTTCCAGTCGCGAAACTACGAAAAGGCCCTGCGTGATCATTCGATTCCCTACCAGGTTGCCGGTGGTAATGCTTTCTTCGAGCGTCGTGAAATCAAGGACATCATGGCTTACCTGCGCCTGCTGATCAATCCGGACGACGACCAGGCCCTGTTAAGAATAATCAATGTCCCCCGGCGTGAAATCGGTGCTACCAGTATCAAAGCGCTGGCAACTTACGCTGGCTCCAGAAAGCGCAGCCTCGATATCGCCATGCGGGAACTCGGCCTGCTCGAAACTCTCGGTAACCGTGCCCGAATTCGATTAAAGGGTTTCATCGATTTGATCGAGGAACTCCGTCACCAGGCACAACAGGACGATGCGATGACACTTTGTCGATCCCTGGTTTCAAAACTCGACTACGCCGACTGGCTCAGCGAAACCTCTACCTCCACAAAACAGGCGGAAGCAGCGACTGAAAACGTCATGGAGTTGATCAGCTGGATCGGAAATCTGCAAAAAGATCGTGATGACCAGTCACTCGACGCTATCGTGTCACATCTATCATTATTGTCGATACTCGAGAACAATGAAGACAACAAGCAGCAGGATGCGGTTCAGCTGACCACCATTCACGCTGCCAAAGGCCTCGAATTTGAACATGTTTACCTGGCGGGATTCGAAGAAGACAGCCTGCCACATCACCAGTCGCAGGATACGGAAGGTATCGAAGAAGAACGCCGACTGGCTTATGTCGGCATTACCCGGGCTGCGGCCAGCCTGACACTGAGTTACGCCAAAACCCGACAGAAATTTGGTGATTTACTGCAATGCGAGCCAAGCCGATTTCTGTATGAATTACCAGAAGCGGATCTCGAGGGCGCCGAACACACGGTCAGTAGACTGTCAGATAGTGAAAAGCACCAGCGCGGGCTTGATACTTTCGCTGACCTGAAAGCGCTACTGGGTACTGCTGACTAAAGTCGCAGGATCACTTAAACCGATTCGTCGTGCTAGTCTGTTATCCCGCGACCTGATCGCGGGATGACAGAGCCGTTCCAGGTGTCTCGTGAAACTTAATGCGCGAGGATCTGGCTCAGGAAGAGTTTAGTACGCTCATGTTGCGGGTTATCAAAGAATTCATGCGGATTGTTTTCTTCGATGATCTGGCCGCCATCCATGAATATGACCCGGTTCGCAACGGTCTTGGCAAATCCCATTTCGTGGGTTACACACAACATCGTCATACCTTCCTTGGCGAGTTCGACCATGACGTCGAGAACCTCTTTTATCATTTCCGGATCGAGTGCCGAGGTCGGCTCATCAAACAGCATGATTTTAGGATTCATACACAGCGAGCGTGCGATCGCAACCCGTTGCTGCTGGCCGCCCGACAGTTGCCCCGGAAACTTGTCAGCCTGCTCGGGAATTTTTACGCGCTCCAGATACTTCATAGCTGTTGCTTCGGCTTCCTTGCGTGGGACTTGTTTTACCCAGATTGGGGCCAGGGAACAGTTCTCCAGTACCGTCAGGTGCGGAAACAGATTAAAATGCTGGAAGCACATGCCGACTTCGCGGCGAATCGCATCGATATTTTTCAAATCGTTGGTTAACTCGACATTTTCGACAATAATGTCGCCCTGCTGGTGTTCTTCCAGTCGGTTGATGCAACGAATCAAGGTTGATTTTCCGGAACCGGAAGGTCCACAGATTACGATCCTCTCGCCCCTATAAACATCGAGATTGACATCTCTGAGAACGTGAAAGGACCCGTACCATTTATGCATATCCTTGATTTTGATGATCAGCTCGTCGGATACTTGAAGATCAGGGGCTGCTCCTTCTGGTTGACTACTCATAATGTTGTACCTTGGTTAACTTTTAATGTCCGGTATAGAGCTTCTTTTCTAGATAAAGTGAGTATCGCGCCATCGAGAAGCAGGATACAAAGAAAAAGATCGCGACGAACACGTAAATCTCCGTCGACAGTCCCTGCCACTTGGTATCGGCCAGTGATGCACGTCCCATACAGAGCGGGTCGAACAGGCCGATGATGATGACAAGCGTCGTATCTTTATACAGGCCGATAAAGGTATTCACGATCCCGGGGATCGAAATCTTCAGCGCCTGGGGCAGGATAATTAAACGCATTGATTGCCAGTATTTCAATCCCATCGAGTCGGCGGCTTCGATCTGACCCTTGGGCAATGCCTGTAAGCCGCCCCTGATAACCTCGGCGATATAGGCCGCCGAAAACAGCGTCACCATGATCAGTACGCGCAGCAACAGGTCGAAGGTCGTACCCGGCGGCAGGAAGTAATTGAGCATGGTCGAGGCGACAAACAGCAGCGTGATCAGAGGTACACCGCGGATGAACTCGATAAACGCGACGCAGACCATGCGCAGCGCCGGCATGTGCGATTGCCGCCCTAGCGCGAGCGCAATCCCTATGGGCAAGGAACCTACAATACCTGTGACACCGATAACCAGCGTCAGCATGAAGCCGCCGAACTTGTCGGTTGGTACCGGTTCCAGGCCCATGCCACCCAGCAACAACCAGCCAATAATAAAAGGTGCAGCTAGCGAAAACCACAACCCCTGCTTGCGATTGGGGACATGGTCAAACAGCACCGGGACCAGCGCGGCCAGCATCAGGATGAACGACAGGTTGATCCGCCAGCGTTCTTCCACGGGATAGAAGCCATACACAAATATTTCGAAACGTTTACCGATAAAAGCCCAGCAGGCGCCCATCTCGTGTCCAGCCGCCTTGGCAATGGCTCGACAATCATCGCGCGAATCAGCTGAGAATACCGCGTCGAAGATAATCCAGTTCAGCATCGGCGGGATGATGACGTAGAGAAAATATATCGTCAGCACCGTAATAACGATGTTGGTGGTTGAAGATAATAGGTTATGGCGAACCCAGCCGATAATGCCGACTTCAGTCGAGGGAGGTGGCAGTTCGGGATGTTCGCCCACTGCGTGGGATCGTTCAGTACTCATCTTAGCGCTCCACCAGTTTCATGCGTTTGTTATACCAGTTCATAAACGCTGAAATCATCAACGAGAATGCCAGGTAAATGGCCAGAACGATGGTCATACATTCCATTTCGCGTCCGGTCTGGTTTAATGATATGCCGCCGATTGTCGCCACAATATCCATGTAGCCGATCGCAATCGCGAGCGACGAATTCTTGGTGATATTGAGGTACTGACTCGAAAGCGGAGGAATAATGACTCGTAGTGCCTGTGGAATGATGACCAGCGACATGGTGCGACTGGGCTTGATGCCGAGCGCAAATGCGGCCTCGGTTTGCCCGTGGCTGATGGCCTGGATACCGGCACGCACGATCTCCGCGATGAAGGCGGCGGTATAGAGCGATAGCGCCAACCATAAGGCTACAAATTCTGGTCTTAATACCAACCCACCCTTGAAGTTAAAGCCTTTGAGTTCGGGGTATTCCAGGGTTAGAGGTACACCAGCGAGGAAAAAGACGATGATCGGGAAGAGTAAAATCGCGCCGAGACTTATCCACAAAACGGGATATATCTTACCGGTCGCGTCCTGCACTTTTTTCGCATAACCTTTAAACCAGATAGTGAATCCGACGCCAATCACGAAGGCTATCAGTACCGCCCACATCGCCGGCTCAAACAAGGGTTTAGGCGTATAGAAGCCGCGGTTAGTCAAAAACAATGTGCCATCAAATGCCATCATTGCATTTTTTGGAATCGGCAGGGTGTTCACGACGATACCGTGAACCAATAAAATATGGAGTAACACCGGTACGTTGCGTACGTATTCGATGTAAACATAAACGACCCGGTTGATCAGCCAGTTACTGGACAGGCGTAAAACGCCGAGCAGAAACCCGACAATGGTCGAGAGAATAATTCCGGCTACCGCCACCAGCAGGGTGTTGATGAGGCCGACGACGGCAGCTCGCCAGTGCGGGCTGCGAGAATTGTATTCGATCAGGGTTTGATTGATATCGTAATTTGACGCATCCCACAGGAAGCTAAAGCTATATCCCTTACCAATGGCTTCAAGGTTAGTGATCGCGTTGTTAACAATGAAAAAGAAAAATGCAAAGATCAGGGCCATGGTAATGACCTGTATCGTGACCGAACGCAGTTCCTTGTCAAAAAACAGGCGATAGAAAAGTGAAGGATTGCTGCTGCTGGACGTTTCTGTTGCCGCCATTCTTTTTAGCCCCCAAGAATTCAGTCATGCCAAATCGCCATGACTTAAATGAGGCGGCGGTCGCAAGACCGCCGCTTCAGTACTACAGTTTAACGAACAGGTGGAGAATACAGGATTCCGCCATTGGTCCACTGCGCGTTCAAGCCGCGAGCAAGACCCAGCCCCGTGTTGACACCGATGTTACGCTCGAAAATTTCGCCGTAGTTGCCTACCGCAGAAATCGCGCGTACCGCCCATTGCTTGTCAAGTCCGATCATTGAACCAAAGTCGCCCTCGGTACCGACCATACGGTTGATATCGACGTTACTTCCGGCTTTTGCTGCATGACCCGCGACATTGCCCTGGGTGAGACCCGCTTCTTCGGCGGCGATCAAGACATTCAGTACCCAACGGGTAACATCGGCCCATTGATCATCGCCCTGGCGAACGGCTGGTCCCAGCGGCTCCTTGGAAATGATTTCCGGCAAGATGATATGCGCGTTGGGATTATCGAAGGTTCCACGAGTAGACGCCAGACCCGATGCATCAGTGGTGTATACATCGCAACGACCGGCGAGGTAATTTACCTGCCCTTCTTCATTGGTTTCGATCGCTACCGGCTCGTAACTCATGTTATTAGCACGAAAGTAGTCAGCAAGGTTCAACTCGGTAGTAGTACCAGTCTGGATGCAGATTGAAGCTCCGTCGAGTTCCTTGGCTGAAGTTACTCCAAGCGCCTTCGGTACCATGAAGCCCTGGCCGTCATAGTAGTTAACGCCCAGAAACGTCAGTTTCAGGTCCGCATCACGACTCATGGTAATAGTTGTGTTGCGATAAAGCAGATCGCCTTCACCCGAGTTCAGTACGGTAAAACGAGTCTTACCGGTAGTCGGAATAAATTTGACCTTGTTACCGTCACCGAGTACAGCAGCGGCCGTGGCACGACAAAAATCGACGTCGAAACCGGCCCAACGACCCGCGTCGTCGGGTGCAGCAAATCCGGCTACACCGGTTGTTACCACGCAGTTAAGTTCGCCACGGGCCTGTACATCTTGTAGCGTACCCGCAGTAGCAGCACCAGAAGTTGAGGCAAGCGCTACAGCTGCAGATACAGCCAGCGTTTTAAAAAGTTTCATTGGTCACTCTCTCCAATTGTTATTACTTTAATGAAGTGTCAGCGCGGTTTACGGGGCTTTTCCACCCTTTAGTTTTAACCGTGACGACAGATTAAGGAGTCTTCTAATAATGCTCCGTGCGGGAAAAGTAACATAACAATGGCTTTCAGCCAAGACATAGATCACGCACATTTGATAGCGTCTCTGCATAATCTGGTATTGCATCCAGCACCTTAGTCCCAGTATAAATCGACTATATGATCCGAAATTCACGAAATTCTGATGCTAAGGCGGTGCTGGAAATATATCAGCAGGGGCTGGATACGGGCGAAGCCTCGTTTGAAATCGAGGCGCCGGACTGGGATAACTGGCAAGCGAAACATCTCCCCCATTCTCGACTGATCTGGGAGCAGGAAGGCATGGTGCAGGCCTGGGCGGCCCTGGCTCCGGTGTCTGCACGGGACTGCTATCGCGGCGTTGCCGAAGTCAGTATCTATGTCGCTAACGGGTCTCTCGGCCAGGGCATCGGCAGCACGTTGATGGCTCGCCTTATCGAAGAGTCCGAGCGCAACGGGATCTGGAGCCTGTATTCATCCATCTTTCCTGAAAACCAGGCGACGCTCAAGCTGCACCTGCGTCATGGCTTCAGGGAAGTGGGAATTCGCGAACGTATCGCCCAGCGCGACGGCCGCTGGCGCAACACGTTAATCCTGGAACGACGCTCTAAAAAGGTCGGCGTTTAATCTTTGATAAACCGAAGTCATTCCCGCGCAAGCGAGAATCTTATAACGCGCCACCATTGCAAGATCCCCGTTGTCGCGAGGATGACGGTAGTTTTGGAAGATCCCCGTTTTCGCGGGGATGACGGTTTACGCGGTTAGTTGACCGGGATCTCGGGGATAGATTGATCCCGATCAGCACTGCCGATTTCATCCAGTTGCG
>CALJYH010000027.1 GCA_937984095.1 uncultured Gammaproteobacteria bacterium
AGCGATTCCATGGATGGACCAACCGGCGCTTGCGCCGGTTGGGAGCGTCTTTTGCGGGCATTCCCCCGGGATAGCGTTAGTAAAGATACTCTGCCCGTAAAATCGGTAGCCTTGGCCTTAAGATTGTTTAAACATTAGGAGATCCCGGATAGCTGCTGCGTAGCTTCCGGGATAACGCCGTTTTGGGCGGCGTCACTTGATGACTTTGAGGGTCGGGCTCTTGGGTTTGGCGCGATCCGACGTTTCGGCGTCGTCGGGCTGCTCGGGAGTGTCGTCGGATTCTTCGGCGGGGAACATCATGCCCTCGCCATTTTCACGAGCATAGATTGCCAACAAAGATGTGATCGGGCAGAAAATATTTTCGGCGACACCATTGAAACGAGCAGAAAAAGAAACCTGCTCATTGGTCATTTCAAGATTCTCGATCGCAGCCGGCGCGAGATTCAACACGACCTTGCCATCGTTTGCGATCCCGGGTGGGATTAACACCTCATCACTACTGGTATCAACAAGGATGTAAGGCGTTGTGTCGTTGTCCAGAATCCATTCGTATAAGGCGCGAACCAGGTAAGGTTTGCTGGAGTTCACCGGGCACCTTTAAGACATGGACACTTTAGAGCTAACCACATAAAGTCCAGACCCCTAGGCGACCATATCCCGTTCCTGCTCGGACAGGCTGGCCTGAAACGAAGGGCGAGAAAATACCCTTTTCATATAGCTTGTAATCTGCCGGGTAGTCTTTGGTAACTCAATCCCATAGTGGGGCAAGCGCCACAGTATGGGAGCAATACTGCAGTCAAGCAAACTAAACTCGGCGGAAAGAAAATACGGCATCGCGCCAAATACTTCATTCGAATTTATCAGGCTTTCGGTGAGTGCCTTTTTTGCCTGGGTTTTGCGTCTCTCCGTACCACGCTCGATGTCGTTCAGTAAACTAAACCAGTCACTCTCGATGCGGAACAGGGCCAGTCGGCTTTTAGCACGAGAAACCGGATCGACAGGCATCAACGGAGGATGCGGAAAGCGTTCATCCAGATATTCAATCAATACCCTCGCATTATACAAAACGAGATCTCGATCGACCATGGTTGGAACAGTTGCGTAAGGATTCAAGTCGAGCAAATCTTCTGGTAGATTATTGGTATCTACATCATGGATTTCGACGGTAATGTCTTTTTCCGCTAGCACGATGCGTGCGCGGTGACACTCCGGATCAATCGGAGAAGAAAAGCAACTCATCACCGAACGGCGATTCGCCACTACTGACATAATTTTAAATTCCTAGTCAATGGACGTCCTTCCAGTATTCTCTCTTAAGCAAATAAGCCAGAATCAGGAAGACGAACAGAAAAATGATGACACCGGTACCAACGTTTATGCGTGTCTGCTTGTAGGGTTCGGCCAGATAGTCGAGGAATGCCACCAGATCATGAATGGTCTGGTCATACTCCGATTTCGTCATCGAACCCGGTTTAATGATTTCGAAACCGACAATAACTTCGCTTTCATTGCCGTGGGAGTCCGTCACGGATTTATACTTGGGCTGTTGGAGACCCTGTAGATCGGCCAGCACGTGCGGCATCCCCACATTTTGAAAGACTCCGTTATTTACGCCAAGTCCGACACGGGTGTCATCGACGTAGAAGCCTCGCAGGTAATTGTACAGCCAGTCAACTCCACGTGAGCGCGCAATCAGCGAAAGATCAGGCGGCACGGTACCAAATGCCTGCTCCGCGTATACCGGAGTCATCGTGGTCTTCATCAATTCACCGACCTTGGTTTTGTCACCGTTGACATCGGTGGTAAAGATCAGGTTTTCACGCACCAGGTCGTCCGGAATTCCAAGATCTTCACCGACCCGGTTAAATCTCGAGTAAGCGGCGGAATGACAACTCAGGCAATAGTTGACAAAGGTGCGCGCCCCGCGTTGCATTGCGGCCTTGTCGTCCCAGTCAATCTGGATCTTATCGTGCGGGAAAGTATGTCCACCGCCGGCACCCCAGCCCAATGTTGGTAACAGTAAACCCGCAATAATGATTAAAATCCTGCTCATTATCGCACCCTCTCTGGAACCGGCTTAGTGACTTCGTTCTTGCTGATCCACCATAAACCCAGGAAGAATCCAAAGTAACCCAGGCTAAACACTCGTGCGAACATGGTGCGGGTCTCGGTCGCAGGCAACGCGCCCAGGTAACCCAAACCAAGGAAACTAATCACCAGCATCACCAGCAACAACTTGAAGGTTGTCGAGCGATAACGCACCGATTTGACCTTACCCCGATCAATCCAGGGCAGCACAAACAGGACCGCAATTGAGGCGAACATAGCGATGACGCCGGTAAGCTTGTCCGGAATGGCGCGTAGAATCGCGTAGAACGGTGTGAAATACCATACCGGCGCAATGTGCTCAGGTGTCTTGAACTGGTTAGCCGGTACAAAATTGGCATGTTCCAGGAAATAGCCACCCATTTCCGGCATGAAAAACACTACGATGCTAAATAAAATCAGAAACACCACGACCCCGACGAGGTCCTTGACAGAATAGTAAGGATGAAACGGGATACCGTCGAGTGGAATGCCGTTTTCATCCTTGTTCTTCTTGATTTCAACTCCGTCAGGATTATTCGAGCCGACTTCATGCAAAGCGATAATATGCATTACTACCAGCGCCAACAGCACAATGGGAACCGCGACCACGTGCAGGGCGAAGAATCGGTTCAGAGTTGCGTCAGAAACCACGAAATCACCCCGTATCCACAACGTCAACTCATCACCCACCACGGGAACCGCACCAAACAGTGAAATGATGACCTGTGCGCCCCAGTAAGACATCTGACCCCAGGGCAACAGGTAACCCATAAACGCCTCGGCCATCAGCGCCAGGAATATGAACATGCCGAACAACCAGATCAACTCACGCGGTTTCTGGTAGGAACCGTAAATCAGCGCTCGGAACATATGCAGGTAAACCACGATGAAAAATGCGGAGGACCCGGTAGAGTGCAGATAACGGATCAACCAGCCCCAATCGACATCACGCATAATGTATTCGACCGAGCTGAAAGCCATATCACCGTCAGGCTTGTAGTGCATGGTCAGGAAAATCCCGGTTACGATCTGCATAACCAGCACCAGCAGTGCCAGCGAGCCGAAGAAGTACCAGAAGTTGAAGTTTTTAGGAGCATAATACTTGGACAGATGTTCTTCGAACATCTTGGTCAATGGAAAACGCGCATCGATCCAGCCAAGCAACCCGCTACTGTTTTTATTCTCGCTCATTATGCTACCCCATCCTCGCCAATCCGGATCACGTCGTCACTCACAAAGTAATGCGGCGGAACGGGTAAATTTGTCGGTGCTGGTACTCCCGAGTAAACCCGCCCGGCGAAATCGAACTTCGAGCCATGACAGGGACAAAAGAAGCCGCCCTGGAAATCCGATGTGATTTCAGGCTGGTAGGTTGGCGAACAACCTAGATGAGTACAAATACCTTCAATAATCAGGTATTCGGGTTTACGAGAACGATACTCGTTTTTGGCATATTCGGGCTGGATACTTTCGTTTGAATCAACATCACGCAATTCATCCGCCACTTTCGGCAGGGTTGCCAGCGCTTTCTCGTCGCGACGAACTACCCATACCGGCTTGCCACGCCATTTTACAATGATCTGCTGGCCGGGTTCGAGCTTACCAATATTAGCTTCCACCGGTGCACCAGCAGTTTTGGCTCGTGCACTCGGGCTCCAGCTCGAGAGAAAAGGGACTGCCACGGCTACCGTACCGGCGGCTCCAACGACCACTGTCGCCGCGGTCAGGAAACGTCTGCGATTATTATCTACACCATCTGAAGACATTCGAATTCTTCCCCGATTGAATATTGGATATCCGGTGCAAAGGACCCTCGGCCCGGACACAAAAAACGGTCGTTAGGATAGCTTACTTTAACTTTTCCGTCGAGGGGGTAAAACGCTTAAATCAATGGTTTTGCGCGCTTTTTGAATGACTTTTACCAGTTGGGCTTAGACCGGATTGGGAATATCAATAAATTGCTGTTTTACCCCAAACCGTTCGGCAATAACTTTTGCCAGTGCTTGCACACCGTAGCGCTCTGTTGCGTGATGTCCGGCGGCGATATAATGGATGCCTAATTCCCGTGCCAGGTGGAAGGTCGGTTCCGATACTTCACCACTAACGAAGGCGTCAACGCCGCGCTCGGCAGCGGTTTCAATCAAACCCTGCGCAGCACCGGTACACCAGGCAATCCGCTTTATCGCATGATCACCGGCATCGATAGCAAGCGCGCGCGTCTCGAGGCCGGTCTCAATATGCTGTGTTAATTCGGCCAGGGTTTGCTCGGCCGAGAGCCTGCCTTCGAACACGAGGCCCTGCTCACCAAAGCTGGCCGTTACCTCCCAATCCAGGACCCGGGCCAATTGCACATTGTTGCCAACCTCGGGATGGACATCCAGGGGCAGGTGGAATGCCAACAGGTTTATATTGTTTCTTATCAGGCTACTGATACGCCTGCCCTTGTACCCGGAGATCGTCTGGGATTCGCCTTTCCAGAAATAACCATGATGAACAATCAGAGTGTCCGCACCGTGATCGATGGCCGCTTCAATCAATGCCTGGCTCGCGGTGACTCCACACACAATATTTTCGACCTCGGCATTCGCTTCGACCTGCAATCCGTTCGGACAATAGTCATCAAATTCATTAACTTTCAGGTACTCGTCGCAAAATTTACAGAGCTGCTCTAGTTGCATGGCGGTTGATCCCGTTAATTGAACGCTATGATACTATCGCGCGATGAAACTAATCAAAGCTGTCGGCTTTATATTTCAATTCGGATTGATCGGACTTGCGCTCGCGACCGTGTACCTGGTCACCGTAAGTGACAAGGATAAAGATGAAATTCTGGAGTTCCTGTCATCATCGGAGGATAAATACCAGGCGAATTCGGATAATGAATCTGCGGTATTTTCTTACGCCGACGCAGTCGCTTCATCAGCCGCTTCGGTAGTTACCATTTACACCTCCAAGACGGTCACGGAGAAACCACATCCGCTGCTCGACGATCCGATATTCAGCCAGATTTTTGGCGATCAACTTAAACGGCGTCAGCGCAGCCACAGCGAAACCAACCTCGGTTCCGGCGTTATAATCGGTAGCGACGGTTATATCCTGACCAACCAGCACGTCATCGACAGTGCTGACGAAATCCTGATTTCTCTGGCCGACGGGCGCGGCAGCCAGGCAGTATTGATTGGTGAAGACAAGGAGACCGATATTGCCATTTTACAGATCCCGTTCACCGGACTGGTCGGGATCAAAATCGCAAACGAGCAGTCGATACGCGTGGGGGATGTGGTGCTGGCGATCGGCAATCCGCTCAACGTCGGTCAGACCGTGACCATGGGTATCGTCAGCGCAACTGGACGCAATCGCATCGGACTCAATACTTTCGAGAATTTTATCCAGACCGATGCCGCAATCAATCTGGGTAATTCCGGCGGCGCGCTGATCAACGCGCGTGGCGAACTGATTGGTATTAATACCGCCATTTTTAGCCAGACGGTTGGAGCGCAGGGCATCGGCTTCGCAATACCGATCTCGCTGGCGCTCGACATCATGCGTCAAATCATCAAATTCGGTAAAGTGACCCGGGGATGGCTAGGGGTCGAAGGTACCGAAATCACCGCGCAGGCCGCGATGGCAACCGGTGATCCTGGCATCAAGGGTGCCTTGATAGTTGGTGTTTTTATTAATAGCCCAGCCGACATGGCCGGCATTCGCGCCGGCGATATCGTGGTCGCGGTAAATAGTATGCCGGTAGATGGAATTCGTGACTTACTCGATCAGATAACCATGCACAAACCCGATGAGAAAATTAAGGTCTCTATCTACAGGGGCCCAGAACAACTCGAGCTGATGATGAAAGTCACCCAGCGACCGCAGTAGGGATTAATCGGTCATCCCCGCGTAAGTGACGCTCTTAAGCGTCATCCCGGAAAGTGCAAAACACTTACCGATGCGTCGGACCGCCGGGATCTTGCAAAGATGTTGCGCTATTAAGCTAAAGCTTTAGCAGGGTGTAAATTACTCGAATTCAACCTCGTCGGCGAAACCCAATGGCGCCTGCCCGTCTTTGATTTCTACCAGATCACCCACTTGGAGTAGCCCGAAGAACACGACGTCAGTCATGGTGTTATCTTCATATTCCGTGTCACCATCGACGTTGTATCTGATCCCGAGTATCTCGATCCAGTTGGTGAACCCAAATGCATCAACCACCCCTTCGAGTTTGTAATCGTCGGGATCGATTCTTTTGACAATGCTGGCGACTACTTCCCCGTTGATTTCCTGCCCTTCAACCTTGACAAAGTCATTATCATTTAAATTGGTAATCGAAAAATCCGGATCGGCAACAGCAGACTCATCTTTGAACAGAGTTTGAGCATCGACATTGATCACCACGGTTCCAGCGATGGCAGGATAAAAAAGCTCAAAGCTAGTGACGCCAACAGAACCGGGACTAACGGTCGTTTGCAACTCTGTCTCGCCTTCCCTGACTTCGAGTTCATCGGCGATCAATGTACCGCCGACGATATCACCCTCGACTTCAACTTCGAGCCCGTTACCGAGGTTAGCGCTTGCCGGGGAGATTTGCGCACCGCTCGCATCGATTCCCTGGCCGTCGATTTCAAAGTCGGAATCGTCCATGTAATTGGAAATAACACCCTGCAGGCTGACATCGTCGATATCATCGTCGAGATCCTCGTCTTCCAACTCTATTTCACTGGCCAATATCGATGTCGGCGCCTGGGTCTGAATTATACCTTCAACCTCGACAAAGAGCCCATTTTGCAGTCCACCAGGCACATCAATCTGTGTCATACCGTCGGTATTGATAGTGATCCCGTTGATCTCAAAACTATCCGGTGGTCCCAGATTATGATTTTGAATCGTTCCTCGTAGTTCAACTTCCGAACCTGGCAGATTCAGAACCTCTTTCCATTCAACATAGGTTGCGTTGATTGCAGTGGGAGAAACGCGGAAACCACTAATCTCGACGATGTCGTTAACCGAAATGGTATTGAAACTAGTGCCTTCGAATATGGTATCGATCTCATCAATCGTGATGGTCTGATCGAATATATCAAAGGTTTTCTGGGTGCCATCCGGGCTTACCGTAATACCCGGTACTACCGCAATAGGTCCTTCGACCTCGTCGTCATAGAAGACTTCGAGCGCCTTGCCGGTGAACACACCGTTATTGGTTTCGGCTTTGACAAGCACCACCATACCGATCGAAAGATCATCCTGGCCGGCCTGACCGGCCTTCTCTTCGCCATCGACAAGAAATTGTGCCTGGTTAATATCAAAAATATTGCCATTGACAAAAATACTGCCGAAGTCGGTTACCTTACCGACTGCTATTCCGGTGCCGCCGATCCCGGCAGTCGTATCAGAGCCGCCGCCGCTGCTACCACAGGCATTGAGCATCGCGATGCTGACAAGCATCGAGAAAAGTGTCGTTAATAACCTTATCGGTTTGCCACTAAAAATATTCATTTCTCAACTTCCTGGTCTTCATCGTCCGACTCGTGATAAAACACGCTGACACTGACTTCTGCGCTTGAGTCGTCTTTAGATTCATGCTGGGACAGGTAGAGATCGATTTCCTCGAGGAATGCCTGCCCCTTGCGTCTTAAAAATTGCTTGATTTCCGGTATCGAATCGAGCGCTACCTTCGGATTCGAAGCTTTGCGTTGAAAACGCAGCGTTTCTTCCGTGGCGGTCAAATTGAAATCGATAGTGTCTACTAACTGGCCGGCATCGGTACCAAGGATCGCCAGTTTCTCGACCGGGTCATCCGAAGGCAGGTAGGCATGACTGAGCAAGCGTACCTTGTTATCGTCGGTAAACTTGATATTAGCCGAATTGACTAAAACTTTTTGCATCGCCGCCACCGGCATATCGCCACTGTAGAGTTTGACCAGTTCGCTAAACGAATCCTTGCCTTCGTATTCCAGGTCGCGCGGATTACCGTCCTTGCGTAAAAAGCGAGCATCATTAATCCAACCTCCCAGAACCCGAACAACACGATTGTATTGCTTGTTGCCTGCATCACTTTGATCGACGTCAAGCTCCGCGAGTTTCTTCACTTCCTTGCGATTGAGCCCGGTCAGGATCGCAACATTGGAAATAGTCTGCTTCTTACCTGCCGGGGTAAAGTCGCGATAGGCGACATCGACAAAACACTTGCGCGCAACCTGGTCAAATTCACCGTAGGCCATACCGTTGCGTAACAGCGTACGAACCAGCGCCAGTAGTATTTTTCTCAGTGTTTTTCGTAGTATTTCTTGCATATCGAATTAG
>CALJYH010000028.1 GCA_937984095.1 uncultured Gammaproteobacteria bacterium
GCTGAGTTCAACCGGATTCGACAGTAGTTCCACGATTGCAAAAAAAGCATCCATTTCACTCCACTTGCAAAAGCCGGTCAGGCAACAATTGCTACTGGATTGCCTGTGCGAAGTCATCGGGATGAAGAAATCCGGCAACCAAGCGGCAACCACGGAAGATCGCCAATTCGAGGGCGAAGTGTTGCTGGCTGAAGATAACCAGGTAAATCAGGAAGTGGCTATCGGTATGCTCATGGCCCTCGGCTGCAATGCCGACCTGGCCGAAAATGGCAGTGCCGCGGTGATCGCCGCGAAGGGCAAGCGATATGACCTGATATTAATGGATTGCCATATGCCCGAAATGAATGGCTTCGAAGCGAGCCGGAAATTGCGTGAGCATGAAAATAAACAGGGATTGTCTCGAACACCGATCGTGGCATTGACCGCGGATGTCAAAAAAGGCATTGAAGCCGAATGTACCGAGGCAGGCATGGACGGTTATCTGAGCAAACCGTTCAGCAAAATCAAACTGGAGGAACTGTTAGATCAATGGCTGACGTCTGGCAAGTCGATTGCAGAATCTAACACGGAGCAATCAACTGCCACTATCGATTCGACTGAAAAGGTCATTGATACAGATGTTCTGCAGGAATTGAAATCGCTATCGGAAACGACCGGACGCGATATCCTGGGTAAATCGGTTAGATTTTTTCTCAGGCAAACGCCTGAAGATGTCGCCGCGCTCCGCCTGGCTGTCTCCCAGGCCGATCTGGAAACGCTCGGAACACTCGCCCATAGCCTTAAGTCATCGAGCGCCAATCTGGGTGCGATGAGTTTTTCCAAATACTGTAATCAGATTGAAGACTTGGCCCGGGAAGGAAACACCGAAAAGGCGTCGGCGCAATTGCAGGCGGTTGAAGCCCTGCTGCCACGGCTGCTGTACGAATTACGGCAACAGGTGGGCATTGACGAGAGTGTCGAGTTTAACGAAATGGAACAAACTCAACCAAGTCGCGAGAGTTCTGCGCCAGCCATTTTGGTTGTCGATGACGATAACGGCTTCCGCCTTACGACCAGCGAAGCACTCAAGGGCAACGGGTTTAACGTGATCGAGGCATCAAGCGGTGAAGCCGCCCTGTCAATTTTGGAGGAAAGTCTACCCGATCTGGTTTTACTGGATGCCATCATGCCGAGCATCGACGGATTTGAAGTTTGTACGCAAATTCGTAAAAGACGTGAAACCCGCGCTGTTCCGGTGATGATTCTGACCGGACTGGGTGATATGGAATCGGTAAACAAGGCGTTCGAATCGGGGGCGACCGATTTTATTGTCAAACCGGTCAATTACGCGGTTTTGAGTTCTCGGATTCGATTTCAGTTGCGCGTCGCTGAAAATCTCAAGGAACTGAACATCAGCCAGGAATGGCTGGCCAGTGCGCAGCGTATCGCCGGTGTTGGTTATTGGCAATGGAATGCTGTTAGCGACGAAATTACAGTATCCGAACAGCTCGCCGAGATGCTCTCGCTGGAAAACGCGTCCGGTTTCAAAAACCTGAACGATTTTTTGAATTTTGTTCATCCGCAAGACCAGGAATTTGTTCGCAACAGAATATTATCGGCCAGCCTGGACGGTGCGACCAGTTCGGACGATTACCGCCTGGTGACGTTACAATCCGAAACGCTCGTTGTTCACCAGGAACTGGCGCAACCGTCAAATTCAAGCGAAATTGTTCTGGGTACCGTGCAGGACATAACCTTGCAACGCGAATCCGAAAGAAAGATTCGTCAACTGGCCTATTCCGACGAGTTGACCGGGCTCGCCAGCCGCGTCTATTTCCACAAGCATCTCGAAGATGTCATTAAAGCCTCGCATCGTCGCAGCGAACGTTTCGCACTGCTGTTTCTCGACCTGGATGGATTCAAGGATGTGAATGACAGCCTGGGTCACGACGTTGGTGACATGTTACTTAAAATAGTTGCCAAACGCCTGCAGGACCTGGTCAGGGATACCGATTTTGTAGCGCGCTTGAGCGGTGATGAATTTTGCATCCTGGTCGATAATATCAACGATCAATACGGTGCCGCTTATGTTGCCGAACGCTGTCTGGAAGAATTGAATGAACCGATTGATCTGGGCAGGCAAAATATTCGCACCAGGTGCAGCATCGGCATTGCCTACTATCCTGATGACGGTGAAGATTCAAAATCGTTGCTAAAGGCGGCTGATAGTGCCATGTACGCGGCCAAGGAGAGCGGGAAACATCGTTATGAGTATTACCAGCCTGAATTTACCGAGATAGCCGAAGAACGTTTGCGCATCGAGCAGGAATTGCGGCTGACCATCGATAACGAGGAACTGGAACTACATTATCAGCCACAAATCGACCTGAGGACTGGCCGTATGACGGGGGTTGAGGCGTTGGTGCGCTGGAACCACCCGACGCGTGGCATGGTAGGCCCGTTGGAGTTTATCGATATCGCCGAAAGAATCGGCTTTATCAAGCCCCTGGGGCAATGGGTACTGAAAACGGCGTGCCAACAAGCCATGGCCTGGAGGGATATGGGCCTGCCCGAGCTGCAATTGGCGGTCAATATTTCCCCCAGCCATTTCCAGGATTCAGACTTTATCTCTATGGTAGAAAAAACGCTGGAAGATACCGGTTTCCCGGGTTCCATGCTCGAACTCGAAGTCACGGAAAGTGTGACTCAGCCAACCAACAAGAATATTTCGATTTTTACCCGTTTGCGCAAAATGGGGATCAGGATTGCGATAGACGATTTTGGCACTGGATACTCTTCATTGGCATCGCTTAAGCAATTGCCGATCGACTGCCTGAAAATTGATCGGCTTTTTATCAAGGATATGTTGCAAAATCCAGAGTCCTCGGTCTTGCTCGGCACGATTATCGGCGCTGCCCATGCACTCGGTCATAGCGTTGTTGCCGAAGGCGTGGAAGAAGAAGACCAGATGAAGGTATTAACCGCAATCGGTAGCGATTTCATTCAGGGATATTATTTCAGTAAACCGGTTTCTGCACGCGAGATACCGGACCTGGCGATAACCGATTTTATGACGGACACCAGCCATTCGGAAATGATGCTGCCACTGCAGCACAAGAAGGCATAATGACTGCGACCTCAACACGCTCAGACGAATCCACGCTCGACCAACTGAGCACGCTCCAACTACCCAGTTTGCCGGCAGGGGCACCTTATTTATTAAAATCACTGACCGATGAGACTATTGGTTTTGTTGAACTCGCGTCGGTTGTAGAAAAATTCCCGGGTATCGCTGGCAAGTTGATTTCATTGGTTAATTCGGCCTGGTCCGCGCCAGTTGCCGAGGTGACCTCGTTGGAGGCTACCTGTTCGCGTTTAGGATTGGGTGTCGTCAGAAGCACCAGCATCGCCCTTGCAATATCCGCACCTTTCAATCCGGCGAAATGCCCGTCTTTTGACCTCGAGTATTACTGGTGCAGTGTATTGTTAACTGCAGAGGCCGCTTCCAGGCTGGTAGCCGAATCCTCGTCAAAACATGAATTCGAGCCGGCAACCGCAAGGGCCGCAGGGCTACTGCACAACCTGGGTTTGTTATGGTTGGTTGATCGACTCCCCGCGGAAGTCGATCAGGCGTTGATAATGGTTAAAAATGATCAGTCCGAATCATTGCAGCAAGCACTTTCACAGGTCCTCGGATTCGACCAGGCGCAAGCCGGCGGGTATCTCGGTAACAGCTGGGCCTTGCCGGAACCACTGGTTAGCACGATGATTCATTATCCGGAAACCGATTATCAAGGCTCGCAATGCGAACTTGTAGCAACCGTCGGGCTGGCGGCCAGGGTGGTTTCGGCAGTATTAAAAGAAGAATCCTGTTTCGAGCAGGACATTCGCCAGTCGAGCCTCGGCATAACTGAGGAAAGTTTGAACAACGTCTTTGATCAGCTCAATGGGCAACTGGTCAAAACCCGAGATATCGCGAAAGTATTAATTTGATAATTAAACGCTTTCAGCAGTAGCTAAACATTAACATAACTGCTCTTGCGCCAGCCTAGTTTGGTACGGAGTTTTGCGGGGATTAATTGTGCATTGTTATGCTTCGTGGTGCAAAGTCTCGCAACAGGTATCACATAAATTATTGAAAAAAATAAAAGTCATCGGTACAGAAAGCATTACATTAGTGTGCCAAAATTGTGCCCTAATAACTGGCAGTTACTGCTATTTACTGGCACAAATGGAAACGGGAAGCGCGTAAGTAACTGAATTTATGAAGTTAGAAAAATATAAATCCGACTGAAAATCCTCGTGTCGGTGCCGCGCGCGGACCGGTTGATTCCGCCCCTGGGCACCATTCCTTCTTCCAGAATTCTTCCTGAATCTCTAAATCGACCCCAAGATTACTTCCTGTTAGCTGGCCTGTATCCAGGGTTTGGACTCAATGTATTCCCTGTGCAGCTAACGGTTTGTACGAGCACGTAAGAAGAACTGGGCTGTCATTAGTAGAATTAGAGACACGGCGAGGACCATTGTGCCGATGGCATTCACCTCTGGTGTGATACCCCTTCGAATCGAAGAAAAAATATAAATCGGAAGTGTGGTATTTGCTCCCGCGACGAAAAAAGAAATGATGAAATCATCGAAACTGAAGGTAAAGCTGAGCAGGAAACCTGCCAGGATAGCGGGGTAAATTTGCGGGAGCGTAACCTGGTAAAAGGTGCGCCAGGGAGTTGCATACAAATCCATCGAGGCCTCGATCAGGGAGCGGTCCATGCCGGCGATGCGGGCGCGTACCAGGATGATCACGAGCGACATCGTAAACAACGTATGCGCCGCGATAACCGAAACGTATCCCATGTGCAGTTTCGGCGGCTTTGTGCCTTCCGGCCAGATTGAGGCCAGTAAAGGATTCAGAAAATCAAAAACCGTCACCAGCGCCACCAGCGTGGCGATGCCGATAACAATGCCCGGTATCATGACCGATATGTAGATCAGTCCGTCAAACAGGACGCGCATCGTTCCCTTCAGGCGTTGCAGGGCCAGCGCCGCCGCCGTACCCATCAGGCTCGATAAAATCGCGACCGAGAAGGCGACGATCAGGCTGGTGACGAAAGCGTCACCGACAAACGGATTGGACAGCGCTTTGCCGTACCACTGGACGGATAAGCCCCGAAGCTCGCTGGCGTGTCGACCGGCATTGAAACTGAACAACACGATGATGCCGATCGGCACGTACAAGAAGAGAAAAACGGCAATGGCGTAGATTCGCACTGATTTTCCCCTTTACATCAACGATTCGTCGCGGCCAGTTTTACTGCGCATCATCATCCGCATATACAGGCTGACCGTGATCAGCATGATGACTACCAGCGTGACCGATACCGCGGCGCCAAAAGGCCAGTTGCGCGACTGCAGGAATAAATCGACCAGCGCATTGCCAATGAAGAACACCTTGCCGCCGCCAAGAAACGCCGGGATCAGAAATTCTCCCATCAACAGGATAAACACCAGCATGCAGCCGGTTGCTATTCCTGGCATCGACAGAGGCAGCGTGATTTGCATAAAGGTTTTAAATGGCGAGCCTCCCAAATCACTGGAGGCTTCCAACAGGCTCTTGTCGAGTTTTTCCAGCGAGACAAATATGGGAAACACCATCAACGGCAGATAACCATAGACAATGCCCACCAGGACCGCGCCCGGGGTATTGATCAGCCGCACACCCTCGATGCCGATGAACTCCAGCAATGTCGGGATGCCGCGTCCGCCCAGGATGAAAATCCAGGCATAGGTGCGAACCAGCAGACTGGTCCAGAAGGGAACGATTACCAGCACGAGCAGAAGGAGTTTAAATCGTCGGCTCACTCTCAAAGCCAGATAGTAGGCCAGCGGGTAAGCCACAATCAGACTCAACAAGGTCCCCAAAGGGGCAATTAACATCGTGTTCTGGAATGCCTTCAGGCGTGAAGGAAGATTGCCATACTGTTCAAACGTAAAACCGCCGGCATATCCTCCTACCGCCGCGCGTTCGCCGAAACTAAAAACCAGGATAACGATCAGGGGCAGGATCAACAGAAACAAAAACCATATCGAAGTCGGCGTCAATAACGCCACCGTCAACCATTGGTTCGGTTTGCTGCCTGCCCCCATCGTTATCCGCAGTTCACGATCGACCTGGATCAGGCCGACTTGAAGCGAGCTATAACCTCGGCGCGGATCGGATCGGTCAACGTCTGTGCTGCCCCAAACTCGAGGCCATTCATCAGCTCTGCAGCAGGATGCAGAATAGGATCATTACCCAGCGAATCAGGCTGCAATGCAATCGCGCGGGCATCGGTAGGCGCATAGCCATGAACCACGGCGTCTCGGGCCTGAATATAAGGGTCCTGCATGTAGTTGATGAAAGCATAGGCGGCATCCAGATGCGGTGCACCCTTCGGAATCGCGTAGAAGTCCGACCAGATCTCGCCACCATCGGTCGCGATCACGTACTCCATTTCCGGTAGATCATTGTTGAGCTGGGTGCCGTCGCCGTTCCAGCAGATCGACATCCATGCGTCACCGCTGCGCATACCTGGCTGATAATCAGAGGTTATAGCGAACAAGTGCGGCTTGGATTTGATCAGCAGCGCTTCAGCCTCGGCCAGTTCTTTGGCATCAATCGAATTGAATGAATAACCCAGTGCACACAGTGCCGCGCCGATGGTGGTCAGCTGGTAATCATGCACAATGGTATGACCGGAGCCCTTGCCCATGGTTACATCAAAGAAGTCTTTCCAGGACTTGGGCTTGCTCTTGATTTTCTTGGTATTGACGATAAATCCCGTGGTTCCCCAGTTCTTCGGTACGCAATACACCTTACCGTTTACCGTAGCGGGACCGGCAAATTTTGGATTATTGGCCGCAGCATCGTAATTGGGGATGCGGGACAAATCCAGCTCCTCGATCAGGTCGAGTGCGACATAGTTGGAAATCGTGTAGTTGGTCGGCACGAAAACATCCCAACCCGTCCCGCCAGCCTGTAACTTGGCCAGCATTTCTTCATTCGAACCAAATGCATTGACCTGAATATGCACGCCCGTCAATTCGGAAAATTCATCCAGGTTGACCTGGTTCCAGTAGTTCGGCCAGGTGGAAAATACCAGCCGGTCACCGAGATCGGGGAATGCATGGGCCTTGCCTGACCACAGCGAAGGTATGGCTGTTCCCATAATGGTCATTGCCGTACCCAGCCCGGTTACGCCCAGGAAATGCCGGCGCGAAATCGAGCCTTTCTGATAGCTGCGAAAATATTTCATGAATTTTTTAGCGCTTATCGGCTTGTTATCATCGTTAGTTTTACTCATCGTGTGCCCTCATCGAAAACGATCCGTTATATTCACAAAGACCCTGGCTGCCGGATTTACAGCCAGGCCTTACGTATCTCCAAGCACCAGCGCGGCATCGGGTCTCCAGCTTATGGAGACCCTGTCGTCTGGCGTAAAAATTCTACTGCTGTGTTCAATGGATTTTGGAGATAACACCATTACGTCACCGTATCCTTCGGTTGCAACCAGGTATTCCGAGTGTTCGCCCAGGAATATCCGGTTCATCACCCGTCCTTTTATGGCGATGCTGGAATTGGTATCTGTTTCATCTGCAGATTTGATAGAAATCATTTCGGGGCGTACGGCAATGCTAGCCTTGCTCCCGTTAGCGAGGCCCGGTGCCTGTTTTGGCTGTTTACCGGTAAGCACCTGGCCGGAATCAAATTTTACCGTGACGCACGAGTCATTGGTCTCGACGACCTCGCCACCGAAGAAATTGCTCTTGCCGACAAAATCGGCCACGTAGCGATTGATCGGTTCATCGTAAAGTTCACGCGGGCTGCCGGACTGGACGATGTGGCCGTCGCGCATGATGCATATGCGATCGCTCATCGACAGCGCCTCTTCCTGGTCATGCGTCACCAGGATGAAGGTAATACCGACCTCTCTTTGCAGCGTTTGCAATTCAATCTGCATTTCGCGACGCAGTTTGCGGTCGAGCGCTGCCAGGGGTTCATCGAGTAACAAACAGGTCGGGTGGTTAATGAGCGCGCGTGCCAGCGCCACTCTTTGTTGCTGTCCGCCGGATAATTCCCAGACCCTGCGCTTGCCGTATCCGCCGAGCCGCACCAATTCCAGGGTTTCATCCACCCTTTTGCTAACTTCCTGTTTGGCAGGTTTCGGGTTGCGCTGACGCAAGCCGTAGCCAATATTTTCAGCAACATCCATATGCGGGAACAGGGCGTAGTGCTGGAACACCATGTTTACCGGCCGTTTGTGCGACGGGATTCCAACAACCGAGCTACCGCCGATAAAAACTTCTCCTTGCGTGGGTTGATCAAAACCGGCAATCAGTCGCAGTGAAGTAGTCTTACCACAACCGGATGGGCCCAGGAAACTGAAGAAGGCACCACGCTCGACGCTAAGGGATATGTCGTCAACCGCCACGACGTCTTCGAAGCGTTTGGTAACACCGCGAAACTCGATATCAATATCACGTGGACTATTGGATTGATCGACCAACTCCATCCCCCGGCAGGTGCATCTTTACCCCTCTTTATAATTTGGTCTTGAATTATATAGAGAAAATATACTACCATGCAAATTGAGCAAATGCATGCAGTTTGCTCAATTTAGGGTATATGCTACAAAATCAGAAAATAAATGCAATTTGGGTAAATTATTTAAAAAAGAAAATTCTGTGATGGCGAATAATTCCGGTCGGGTAAAAAAGATCGACCTGGGAAACGCCACCTGGATCTCTTTGTTATCCCAATGCATCGACTCGATTGGTAGCGATCAATTTACCGACAAACTGCTCAGCGCACTTAGATCCATTACCGATTTCGACTACTCGGTTTCCTTCGCCTATCACCAGAACGAAAAACCCATCTGCCTGTTCCATACCTTTTTACCTGGCGAACGGGTGGTATTTGTCGATGACTATCTGAAGGGCCCCTATTTGCTCGATCCGTTTTTCAAGGCCTGCGGGCGCGAGGTCGATACCGGGCTATACCGGTTGCAGGATATCGCGCCCGACCGTTTCCTGCAGAGCGAGTATTATCGTTCCTACTACGTACGCACCGGCCTCGCCGAGGAAATTTGTTACACCTTTTACCTGCTGAACGACGTCGCGGTTGTTATATCGTTAATGCGCTCGGGTGAAAGCCAGCGTTTCTCGGCGCGTGAATTCAGGTTGCTGGAAAGTGTCGTGCCAATCGTCAATAGCCTGGCTCAGCGACACTGGCAGGCCGTACCCGACTGGTTTGAAGTCGACTCGATTGAACGCAAGCCGGGCGACAATTCGACCATCATCGAAAATACGGTGGGTGCTATTTTTGGCCCTCGTATAACCCCGCGGGAAACCCAGGTGGTCGCGCAAGTACTCGAAGGGCATTCCTCGGAATCGATTGCCAATAGCCTCGGCATATCCACGGGCACGGTACGCATTCACCGCAGAAACATTTACGCCAAGCTCGATATTTCTTCGCAGCAGGAACTGTTTTCAATTTTTTTTCAGAAAATCAGAACGGTGCGCGCATAAGTACTGAGGTTAACAACACATAAAGTCGCCGTAACCGAGCGACCGACATGACAACGGAGGATCAGACATGACCAGCAATAGCAACAAAGGTACCGATCAAACCGGTAATCGCCCCGGCCGCCTGGCTGGAAAAACCGCGGTCATCACCGGCGGCGCTGCCGGAATGGGGCGCACTACTTCTCTGGCTTTCGCCAGGGAAGACGCTCGCGTCGCGATACTGGATATCCAGAAAGAGGCGGGCGAGGAAACCGTACAAATGATTCGAGAAGCGGGTGGAACAGCCGAGTTTATCGAAACCGATGTGTCCGACGCGAGCCAGGTCGATGCTGCCTTCGACCGGGTTGCCGAAACCCTCGGGGCTTACAACGTGCTATTCAATCACGCCGGCACCATTACCGTGAAGCCACTGCACGAATCGACCGAGGATGACTACGATCGTTTGATGAATATCAACGTGCGCTCCGCCTTCCTGGTATGCCGGCGCGCGGTTAAGGAGATGAGTGATAACGGTGGCGGTTCGATCGTCATTACTGCGTCGATTGCGTCGGAGCTGGGTTATGCATTGGAGTCGCTCTACTGCATGACCAAGGGCGCCGTGTTACAGCTCGCTCGCGCGATCTCGGTCGAATACCGGGACCAGGGAATTCGTTGTAACGCTGTTTGCCCCGGATTCGTCAAGACTGCGCATGGTCTGCGCGAAATCAGCGAGCTGGACCAGGCAGGGCAGGAGTGGGAAGAAGGGGCACTCGCCGATGCGCAGGGGCGTATCTGCGAGCCCGAAGAAGTTTCCTCGGCAGTGGTATTTCTGGCCTCGGACGAGGCCAGCTTTATTACCGGCAACGCGCTGTATGTCGACAATGGCTGGTACGCAAAAGGCTAGGGTAAACTCGGCGATTAAAATCCGACAAGTCACTATCATACCCCTGTCGCTGGCGATGCTGTATTAGGTTGATATCGATATTATTTAATTATGAAATCTAGTTGGTGTTAATTTTTAAGTTTGTTGCTCTGCCAGGAATCGAGGTTGAGATACATGGAGTTTTGCGGGTTTCAGTTGTGCATTGTTATTGCGCGCCGAGTTGTCACAACCTGGGCCGGTAACAACCGTTGATGTTTCAAATTTGAGCGTCTGCAATTTGGAGAAAAGCATCAGGAGATTGGTGTGCCAAATTTGTGTCTTAATAACTGGCAGTTACTGCTATTTACTGGCACAAATGAGTATGGGAAGCGCGTAAGTAACTGAATTTATTAAGTTAGAAAAATATAAATCCGACTGAAAATCCTCGTGTCGGTGCCGAGCGCGGACCGGTTGATTCCGCCCCTGGGCACCATTTCTACAACTATTCCAATTTGTTATCTAAAAAGGGACACAATCTTTTTCCCATTACAAGGTCCATTCGTCCAAAGGCTCGCCCAGGACATCAGGATCGATCCTGACCCCAAGCCCTGGTTCATCTAAATTGCTTTTTCAGTTTGTGAAATAAACGTGGTCTGTCCCCTAACACTCGTGAAAACCGTTGGTCGGAAAATAGGTATACTGTCCCCGGAATAACGGTCCAAAAACGGTTTTCATGGCAGGCGTAGACAAAGATCTTCCGCAAAAATCGGGCAAAGCCGCAATCGACGCGTTCGTAGAACAGGTCAGGTCGACGCCGGTGATCAAATCCGGCCAGGAACGCGGGCGCTTGATGTTTGCGATGGACGCCACCGCCAGTCGAGAGCCCACCTGGGACCGAGCCTGTCAGATTCAGGGCGAGATGTTCACCGAAACAGCGGCGCTCGGCGGCCTGGATATTCAGCTTTGCTATTACCGTGGATATGGCGAATTCGAGGCGAGCCCATGGCTGTCGTCGGCGGATGCGTTGTTGCAACGCATGACCAGCGCGTCTTGCCGGGCTGGTCAAACGCAGATTGAAAAAGTGCTGCGCCAGGCAATCGAGCAGACCAAACAAAAGAAAGTCCAGGCGCTCGTGTTCGTCGGCGACTGCATGGAAGAAGACGTAGACCGGTTGTGCCATTTGGCGGGCGAGCTGGGGATGCTTGGGGTACCAGCATTCCTGTTTCATGAAGGCGCGGAGCCTACGGCGCAGAGGACGTTCCAGGAGATCGCCCGCTTGACCCGCGGCGCCTACTGTTCTTTCGACGCGACCAGCGCCGGGCAATTG
>CALJYH010000029.1 GCA_937984095.1 uncultured Gammaproteobacteria bacterium
ATGACCAGGTACACGTCGACTTCACGCTCGAGGCCGCGGAGAAGAAAAAAAGCGCATGAGACTGTGGTCATGAGCCCGGGTGTTGGAATAGCATTCATGGATAGCTGCTTTTGACGTTTTGTTAGACAATTCAGCAACTGCCAATATTCTGAGATATTAGCAAGCTACTGAATTTGTGGGAAAAAATTGGTCGGGGCGAGAGGATTTGAACCTCCGACCACCTGCACCCCATGCAGGTACGCTACCAGGCTGCGCTACGCCCCGTCTATAAAGTGGTATTTGACGCTAGATTTAGCGTTTTAGCAAGGTCAGAAGCTCTTCGAGCTCCGTCAGGGTCTGGCGGATGATTTGTTGGCTTTGACTAACGTCGTCTTTCGCGCCCTCACATTCGATGCGCTGTCGCGCGCCACCAATAGTGAAACCCTCGTCGTAAAGCAGGCCGCGGATCTGACGAATCAGCAATACATCATGCCGTTGGTAGTATCTTCGATTGCCGCGCCGTTTGACTGGTTTCAACTGGGGAAATTCCTGTTCCCAGTAGCGCAACACATGAGGTTTGACGTCACAAAGCTCAGCAACTTCACCGATAGTGAAGTAACGCTTACCTGGTATTACCGGTAATTCGTTATTGTTGCTCGCTTCCAGCATACGCTTCTACTCTTATTTTTAATTTTTGACCAGGCCGAAAAGTAACCACTTTCCTGGCAGAAATTGGAATTTCTTCACCAGTTTTAGGATTGCGTCCTGGCCTTTCAGCCTTTGACCGGGTTAAAAAGTTCCCAAAGCCAGATAATTTAACCTGGTGTCCGGTTTCAAGTGCTACTTTTACTTCTTCGAAAAATTGCTCGACTATTTCCTTAGCTTCTCTCTTATTGAGACCAAGTTCCTCAAATAGCATTTCGGCCATATCAGCCTTGGTCAATGACATTAGCTCTCCCTCAATTCAGCGTTGTAGTGTTCTTTTAATTGTACGAGGACTTTGGTAACAAAATTTTCCACATCCTCATCAACAAGGGTGCGTGAAAAGTCCTGTAAAATCAAGCCCAAAGCGACACTTTTTCGATTATTTCTCACTTCTTTTCCAGTATAGACGTCAAATACAAATACTTCCTGCAATATTTCATTTTTTATCGAATAAATGCTGTCGACCAGTTCACGAACCGGTAAATATTCTTCCACGGTGATCGAAATATCACGTCGGATAAACGGAAATCGCGACATTTCGGAGAATTTAGGCAATTTTCTGTTTAATATCGGCGAAATTTTAGTCTCAAATACAAAAACTGCTTGATTTATATCAAGTTTATTTAGTACCGACGGGTGCAGCGCCCCAACAAAACCCATGGATTCTCCCCGGAATGTCAGATCTGCACCCTGCCCCGGATGTAATATAGGGTTGTCAGAACGCTTAAAACCAAATTCTGACTCGTCGGCCAACCTCAGTATCGACTCAAGATCACCTTTTGTATCGAAAAAGTCCACACTCTCATTTGTCATATAGAGGCCGTCGTCGATACGACTTCCGGTAATAACGCCGGCAATATGCGGGACTTGCACGAGAGTTTCGTCGCCAGGAATAAAGCACAAACCGGTCTCGAACAACCTGACCCGTGACTGCTGGCGGTTTAAATTATGTCGTAACGCCTGTATCAGGCCAGGTAGCAAACGGGTGCGCATTACCGACATGTCTGCTGAGATCGGGTTAGACAAAGGCAACACTTGTTGACCCGGATCGAGCAAATCCTGTAACTCAGGAGATACGAACGAATAGGTAACCGCTTCAAAGTAACCCCGCTCAACAAGGATGCCGCGAATATGATTGAGGCTGACACACTGCTCGGAAAAGCTATCCATCTGAATGTGGGACGCTTCTCGCTTTCCCGGAATATTGTTATAGCCGATCAGGCGTCCCACTTCTTCCACCAAATCTGCCTCGATATTGATATCGAAACGATAGCTTGGCGGAGTTACCTGCCAGCCCTCGGTTCCCTCGGCAAGCTGCATATTGAGGCGTTGCAGAATATCGCTGACTTCCGCGCGCTCAACTTCGATTCCAAGTAAGCGATTCAAGCGTTCATAGCGCAACTCGACATTCGGTGTTTGCGGCATATAGTCATTGGCCATCGCATCGATAATCGGTCCCGCCTCGCCCCCGACAATTTCAAGCAACAAGCCAGTTGCTCTCTGCATTGCTATGGGAGGTAACTGCGCATCCACGCCACGTTCAAACCGATGGGAGGCGTCGGTATGCATGCCAAATCCGCGCGCCTTACCAGCAAGCTCGATCGCAGTAAAATGCGCTGCCTCAAGAAATATATTTCGGGTATCGGGCTGCACCGAACTATCGATTCCGCCCATGATGCCCGCAAGGGCAACGCCACCGGCATGATCGGCGATTAGCAAAGTATCATCACGGCACTCGACCTCACTTTGATCAAGCAACGCGATTTTTTCAGCGGGTTCCGCCAGGCGAACCTGAATACCACCACTTAGCTTGTCAAAATCGAACCCGTGCATCGGCTGGCCAAGCTCCATCATGACGTAATTGGTAACATCAACCACCGGACTGATTGGACGCAGGCCACAACGGCGCAGTTTTTCCTGCATCCACATCGGCGTTTGAGCCTGCGGATCAATCCCCTTGATGATGCGCCCCACATAACGTGGGCATTGCTGAGGCGCCAGCAGTTCAACCGCAAAGCTATCGTCGATGCTACTGTCGACAGGTGTTACGCTACTCTGCGTCAGCGCAACCCTGTTGATCGCAGAAACCTCACGAGCAACCCCGGCAATACTCAGGCAATCGCCCCGGTTGGGGGTAAGGTCGATATCAATAATATTGTCGTTTAGCGACAGGTACTCGACGATCGACATTCCGACTGGTGCTTCGCCTGGCAACTCGAGAATACCCTCGGAGGATTCAGCCAGTTGCAATTCGGATGCCGAGCAAATCATGCCCTGGGACTCGATCCCACGTAGTTTGGCTTTTTTTATCTTGATTCCAGGAAGCTCAGCGCCAATACGTGCCAAAGCCACCTTGAGGCCGGCGCGTACGTTGCTGGCACCGCAAACAACCGAGAAAGTTTCCTTACCATCATTAACCTGGCAAAGATTCAGTTTGTCGGCATTGGGGTGGCTTTCGACCGCAACAACTTCGGCGACCACGACACCAGGCAGAGCTGGCGCTGCAACATTTAAGCTCCCGACCTCGAGCCCGGCCATCGTCAACTGGCTTACCAGGGTATCGCTATCAATCGGGGGATTAACCCATTCCCGCAACCAGTTTTCGCTAATTTGCATCGCAGCGTCCGTTCATGTGAATTGTCGCAAAAAACGCAAATCGTTATCGAAAAACAGCCGCAGGTCGTTGACGCCATAGCGCAACATTGCGAGACGTTCTACACCCATACCGAACGCGTAGCCTGTGTATTTTTCGCCATCCACTCCGGTGTGCCGAAATAGTTCTGGATGCACCATGCCGCAACCAAGCACTTCAAGCCAGCCGGTATGGCTACAAACCCGGCAACCGTTACCGGCGCACATCACACAGCTTATATCGACTTCCATCGATGGCTCGGTGAATGGAAAGTAGGAAGGCCGAAATCGCGTTTTCAGGTCGTCCTGCTCAAAAAACATCTTGAGAAACTCTTCCAAAGTACCTTTCAATACCGAGAAAGATACATCCTCGTCGACCAGAAGACCTTCGACCTGGTGAAACATCGGGGTATGTGTCAAATCCGAATCGCAACGATAGACTCTTCCTGGCGCAATAACTCGCAAGGGTGGCTCCCGGTTTTCCATGACACGGATCTGCACCGGGGAGGTATGAGTGCGCAACAACATCCCGTCAGCGAAATAAAAGGTGTCGTGCATTGCACGTGCCGGATGTTGCTCCGGAATATTTAATGCCTCGAAATTGTGGAAGTCGTCTTCGACTTCCGGGCCTTCGGCGACATCAAAACCCAGCTTGCCAAACATCTTGTCGATACGGTTCATGGTTAGCGTGACCGGGTGTAACCCGCCCGCTCCGCTACGCCTTCCGGGCAGGGAAATATCAATCGTTTCAGTTTGTAGACGTGAAACAATTGCGGCATCGCTGAGTTCGGATTTACGCGCTTCCAGCAACTCCTGGATTTGAACCTTGACCTGGTTTATGGCCTGGCCTGCGGCCGGCCTCTCCTCGGCTGATAACCGGCCGAGATTCTTCAATTGTGCCGTCAGTTCCCCTTTCTTACCCAGGTAGGCGACACGCACGGCATCGAGCGCCGCTATGTCAGCTGATTCGCCGATCGAGCGGGAGGCCTGCTCCAGCAGATTTGTGAGATCTTGAGACACGTATCAGGGCATCAATTCAGCGGCAGAGACTCCTTCTCTGCC
>CALJYH010000030.1 GCA_937984095.1 uncultured Gammaproteobacteria bacterium
CGACATCCCCGCCTTGGCGACGATGAAACCCATACCCCAGAGTACGGCGACCAAAATCGCCAGCAAGACATCAAGCGGTTTCATCGAAGTGCACAGAGTTAGTCGATCAAATCATCGATTCGATCGATTAAGTGATGCGAGATTGTGTGTTTCTTATTCTCGAACCACGGTCACCGAGCAGCCCGCGTGGCGGGCCACCCTGGCCGAATTGGGGCCGAGCAGATAATCAGCCAGCGAAGGACGATGCGCACCCATCACGATGTGATCGATTTTCAGGTCCTTGGCGGCCTCAACGACTTCGCGGTATACCGTACCGTTTTCAACCACCACCCCGGCCTGTAATTTCTTGGGAACATGTTTGTCCGAGATTTTTTGCAGTTGCTTGGCGGCTTCGTCTTTCCATTCCTGTAAAGGATATTCAGTCGAGCCATGCATTTCACCACGTATCGCGTAGCGCTGATCGATGCCGGCAACAATACCCGGGATTACGGTCATCAAATAAATTTGGGCGCCCTCGACGCCGGTGGCCATCTGTACCGTTTTTTCGATGACACCGGCTGAGAGGTGCTCGTCCTCCAGGTCAATGGGTGCTAAGTAATTTACCATTGTTATGTCTCCTAAATAGCTAAGTGGTTAAAGGTCTTCTGGCATTTTGAAGTCGCGCGGACTCGGCAAAAAGACCAGGTAAATTACCCATATCGTAAATAGAATCATCAGGATGTTGATAATCGAGATATCTGCACTGAAGGGTAATGATTTATCTACCACTGTAATTTCTGGTACCAGCGATCCATGCACGGGAATGGCCGGGTCGATGACATCCATGGCACCTAAAGCCTCGCGTATCGATTCCACTGCACTTGCGCTTACCGGAATCGCGGCACTGGAGTCGATGCCGGCGGTACCGGGTCCTACTTCACCCGCCGTCTGGACTGTTTTGGCCGGGCTTGCCAATACAAACTGGGTGCTAACCGTTGTTATCGAACGCGACTGGGACGGGTAGGTGTTTGCGGGAATGGTGGCAGGTCTGATAAAACTGAACCTTGCGGTATGACCACCCTGCGCCCATTCCTTCAAACCGATCAGTTTGTACGACGATTTTCTCAATAAGGTTGCGAGCACTCTTTCTTTTAAAGGTGCCATTAAAAACACGCCATCATATTGACCCTGTGACATCCCTTGCAGCAAATAGGCGGATGGACTATTGGAGTTGATTACTTCGACGTTATTCGAGATACCAATCGAAGTTAATAACATTTCAAGTACTATTGCCGAGCCAGACCCTTTGGGGCCGGTTGCAATTTTGCTCATGTCACCAATCGAATCTGCGCCGTTGGTGAGGCCGAACAGATGGGCTGACTTGTACCCCAGCACAGCAAATGCCTCAGCGACACCTTTTGCAACCGGACCATCGTCTCCGAGCGTATAGAATGATTCCGCACCTACGATAGCTACACGTGCTTCACCGGCAGCGAGAGTCTCCAGCGGTGATGAATTGTTTTTCAAATCAAGGTCGCTGCCCGCATAACCGAAACGAATCGCCCTCAGAGCACGTGCAGTGTTGATACTACGAGACACGCCTGGATCTGCAATCACGGCTATCTTGGCCGCGCTGCTGCTGGCTCCTTCTGGTAGTAGACCCTTAGACGACAGGAAGGAAGCTGCCACGGTGGCCGCAGATTGTGCGTCCAGGTCAACGGCCTTGTTCATTGCCTGCATATCTGCAGGGGTGATTATACCGGACAGTTTTTCAAGCACTCCGCGCAAGCTGGAAATGCTTGCCAGGGCATCGGAACGCACCAGTGGCGCGACTTCGTAGACGGGGAAGAAACCCAGGTTATCGGTAAGAACGACCAGGTTATACTCTGCAATTTGACCATCGGTCATGAACAGCTCACCGACGTCTGCCGACTCGTCCAACAATGCCGAGACAATCTTATCTTTGCCCTCGGTTCCAACCGGGAAGGTGGTGTTTTTAGAACCGGTGATGCCGTAACGGCGGTTCATCTGTTGCAGGCCATCCGCTGGGCGTTGCACAAAGTCCTCGTCCACGACATAAGTGATGCTTGCGAGCTTGGTCAGGTCCTGGATCGAGGTTACGCCGAGTTCAGAGGCCCGTTCGGTCGTCATCACCATGGCGTAGTCATTGGAAAAACCGAACTTGCCGGTCATTTCCAGTCCTAGCGGTTTAAACAGGGCCTGTACCGTAGCGGTTGAAGCTTTGCCATTACTGGTGGGTGCCTGTCCGAGGAAAGTCAGGCTGGTACCGTTATATTCTGGGTACACATCCAGTACATTCTGCTTGACTGCTTCCATAATTTTCGGCGTGAGTCCGAACGGAATACTACGTTCAACTGGAATGCCCGCATTTTCCGCCATCTGGGCGATCATTTCGGCAAGAATCATGCTTTCCGCGAAGGGTTTGGCGCCGACGCGTAAGCTTTTTTGATCATTACCACCACAGGCGACGAGGGCAGCACATAACAGGACTGCAGCAACTTGTTTTATATATTTAGTTATCATTGTCATATCCCCCTAGGCCGCGCTTTCATCGGATTGGCTGTCGCTGCCGACATGCCTCACCACCGTATGTGTTTCGCGCACAATCGGATCCTCACGCACGATCCTGAAAAAAGCAGCCAGCTGTAAAATGATGACAAAGGTGAAGGGTATTGCCCCCGTGATCGCCAT
>CALJYH010000031.1 GCA_937984095.1 uncultured Gammaproteobacteria bacterium
GGCCGCACAGCTGAAAAATGAAAAACCATTGTTGCTCGACGTCAGGGAACCCTGGGAATACGAAATCTGCCATATCGACGGCAGTATTAATATTCCCATGGGGCATATCCCGCAACAGTTGGCACAGCTGAAAGATGCCACAGAGATTGTCGTGATCTGCCATCACGGTATTCGCAGCCAGAATGTCATCCGTTTTCTGCAACAGCAGTCCGTCGACGGATTGGTGAATCTTGATGGCGGTGTTGACGCCTGGGCACGCGAGGTTGACCTCGATATGCCGTTGTATTAATCAGATCACAGTTTCTTTATAATTCGCGTGAATAAAAACATGAAGCCTCTAATGCAAAAATTCTCATCCAAGCTCGTATTACTGATTTTACTATTCTGGTGGCAGGCGTCGCCAGCCGAGGACCTTGTTACCGTCTACGGCCTCGCACTGAAGAACGACGCTGAGTTGATGATTGCGGAATCCAATTACCTGTCAGCAATCCAGGCTCTACCGCTGGCCCGCTCCGGACGCAAGCCACAGATATCCTTGAATGCAAGTGGATCGGCGCGCGAATCCGATAACTCTGAAATCGGGGACAGTGACGTTGATACCGTCGGCTATAGCCTTAACCTGACGCAGTCGCTGTATAACACCGAAATCCAGGGCGATATCAACGTCGCCGAAGCCAGCACCGCGGCGGAACTCGCCCGCCTGCAGGCTGCGCGCCAGGCATTAATCTTAAGGGTTGCGGAGACCTATTTCAGCATTCTCGCGGCGGGAGATAATGTCGAGTTCGCTAACGCCGAACGCACCGCCATCGAGCGTCAGTTGGAGCAGGCGCAGAAACGTTTTGAAGTGGGGCTGATCGCCATTACCGACGTGCAGGAGGCGCAGGCTCGATTCGACACCGCCGAGTCGGAGGTTATTCTGGCCGAAAACATACTCGAAAATGCGTTCCAGTCACTGGTGGTTATAACCGCCGACACGTCGATCAATAGACTGGCACCGCTGGGCGATGACCTCACGCTAACGCTACCCGACCCGAGCATCGCCGAGCCCTGGGTTTTACTGGCCTTAAACAATAACCTCGATCTTGTCGCCGCTCAACAGGACCTCAATGCGGCGCGTTATGAACGCGATAAAAATGCCAGGAGTGGGTATCCAACCCTCGACCTGACGGCAAGTTACGCGGATAACGATGTCGAAGGTGATGAAATAAGAGGTGACTACGACCAGGACGATGTGATCGTGGGACTTGAGTTACAGGTCCCGCTTTATACCGGCGGTCGCATTAGCGCCGAGCAAGCCGAGGCCGAGTCCAATTTTGTCTCCGCCAAAAACACGTTGCTGTTGCAGACCCGGCTGGCGCGACAGCAATCGCGCACGGCTTACCTCGACGTGGTTTCAGGTATCAGCCAGGTTAAGGCACGCAAGCAGGCGCTCGAATCGAGTAATATCGCACTCGAGGCGACCCAGGCCGGATTCGAAGTAGGTACACGAACCTCGGTCGATGTGCTGATATCGCTACAGGAAACCTACCGCGCCGAGCGCGACTACGCGCGTTCGCGTTACGACTACCTGCTCAATAAATTGAGACTGAAACAGGCCGCGGGGCTTCTGCAGGAAGACGATCTATTCGACATCAACCGCTGGTTGATTCAGCCCTAGTCGATGGGCGAACAAAGCTCCGTACTATTCAAGGCGAGCGACTACTATTCCCCGAAATTCTGGCCCATGTGGTGCATCATCGGCCTGCTGCGCCTGGTATCCCTGCTACCCTTTCGTGTCGAACTATCCATTGGTCGCCTGGTCGGTCGATTTATTTACCTGATTACGGGATCGCGCAAGAAAATAGTCGATATCAATCTCGCACACTGTTTTCCCGAGAAATCCCTCGACGAACGCAATCGCATCAAAAGCGCCTGCTATCAGAATATCGGTATTTCGCTGATCGAAATGGCAATGTGCTGGTGGTGGCAAGCGGACAAGCTGAAGTCCATCGTCGAGATCGAGGGGCGCGAGCACCTCGACGCGGTTCTGGATAGCGGACGCGGCGCGATCTTGTTGACGGGACACTTTACCAGTCTCGAAATCGGGGCTCGTTTGCTGGCGCTATTCATGCCGGTGCAGGTGATGTATCGCACTCAACGCAACCAGCTGTTCGACAGCTATCTCTACACCCGGCGCAGCCAATATTTCGTCAACACTGTTTCGCGCAAGAACACCCGGCAGTTAATCAAGGGCATCAGGAATAAAATTCCGACCTGGTATGCTCCGGATCAGGATTTCAGGCGCGAACGTAACGTATTTGCTCCCTTCATGGGCGTCGCCACCGCAACCATAACCGCGAGTTCACGCCTGGCGCAATCATCCGGGGCCGCGATGCTGCCCTATTATCCGGAACGTAAAAAGGATGGCAGTGGCTATATCCTCCACATTGACCCGCCGCTCGAAGACTTCCCCAGCGCAGACGAATTCCAGGATGCCAGTAGCATAAATCAGTCGATCGAAAAGTACTTGCGAGAGTTTCCCGAAAATTACATGTGGATACACCAGCGCTTTAAAACCCGACCTCCCGGTGAGGCACCCTTCTACCCGTGAGTGCATAAAAATGACTGTGCCTTCACCCGGATCTGGATATCGACTGTTATCAATTCCGTTGTACCTGTTCTGGATCCTGCACGCGCTGAAACATGGTATCAAACACGGATTGCCGCGCTACCTGTCGATGCGGATGTTCGGCCTCGAAGGTGGTAGCACGGAAAGGATTTGGGTGCATGCTTCCTCGGTTGGCGAGGTCCGTGCCGTGACGCCACTGGTAAAGGCACTGATGCAACGGGGCGAAAGCATATTATTCACCAGCTTTACCGCGACCGGTTACCAGGCAATCCGGCACAATTTTTCGGATTCGGTTTGCAGTACGATCATCCCGTTCGACCAATGCTGGCACTGTCGGCGATTCTTCCGGCAACACAAGATCAAGCTGGGACTGGTCATGGAAACCGAACTCTGGCCCGAGCTGTTGTACCAGGCCCGCCGTCACGATATTGAGTTGCTGCTGGTCAATGCTCGACTGTCACCGAAATCACTGAACGCGGGCAAGTTCATACGCGCTTTGTTATCCACAAGCTTGAGTTATTTCGAGAAAATCCTGACGCGCAGTGCAAAGGATCATGATGCTTTTACCAGCCTGGGCGTTAGCGAGAATCGCATCACGATTGTCGGTAATCTCAAGTCGCATAGCGAGACCTCGCATCATCAATCCAGAATAATCGAACGCGATTACGTGATCCTGGCCTCCAGTCATAGCGGTGAAGAACAGCAGTTCCTGGCAGCGCGGCCCAAGGAACTCAGCCACTACCTGTTGGTGCTGGCCCCCCGTCATCCCGATCGAGGTACGGAGATCCAGGCCCAGATCAAACGCCTGGGAATGACCTGTTCGGTGCGCAGCAAAGCGCAATCCATAACTCAAGAAACCGAGGTTTACCTGGCTGATACGCTCGGCGAGTTAAAATTATTAATGGCCCACGCCCGGGTTGTTATCATGGGAGGTTCCTTCGACACGACCGGTGGCCACAACCTGATAGAACCGGCGAACCTGGGCCGAGCGATCATCACCGGACCGTCCGATAGCAACATCGCCGAAGATATCAAGATGCTTGGCCCTGGGCAGGGCGTGCTGCAGGTCGAAAATATGGCTGGCTGCTGGGCTGCGATCGTTGAATTGCTCGACCATCCTCAACGGGCGGATGCGCTTGGAGGTGAAGCGCAATCCCGGCTGGCACAGCAACCAGATATCATTCAACAGTACCTGGCGGCCATCTCTACGCAACTTTAGCTTCCGTTGAAGCCGGGGGGGCTGCTGCAGGAATTTACACTTTTAAAACTGATCTCAGGATTGATAACCATCCATCAAAAGCTGCCAGTCGTCTTCATCATAATTGAGATTCAGTTTCCGGTTTCTCTTGTCGATTGATCGCTGAAAGCGATACAGGGGTCGCCATTGCCAGTCATCTATTTGATTCATAATCCGTGCCTGGTCAAAGTCAATCAGGTAGAAACCATTCTGCGAATCGATTAGCACGTTATCGGAAGTGAGATCGGCGTGACGTATACCTTCGGCATGCATTCGCTTGATGAGCAATCCGAGGTGACGCCAGGACTCTGCCGGGAGTTTTTCCCTCTGCAGGCGCTGGGTCAGCATCTCGGTATCCTCAAGGTAAGCCGTTATTAAAGCTGCGCGATACCATAGACCGGAGCGACAGGCACAGGCCGCAATCGGCTCAGGAACCGGCAAACCTGCTTTAAGCGCACGCAGCAGGATCTGCCATTCGCGCCACGGTCGGGTCATCCTCCATCCAAGCCACAGGTATTGATCGCTGAGCAGCTTGCCAACCTGACCGCCACGGTGATAGCAACGCAGAATGGATTTTCTGCCGTCAATGTCTATCAGGTAACTTCCACCACGGCCGCCAACGGTTGCCTGATGACCAGGTTGGTGTTGCCAATAGCTGCCTGTAAACTCCTCATCGGAAAATTCGTGTGCGCACTCCCGCGATTGCAGGATGAAACACTTTGACGATTTAAATTCGCGCGTCATGTTGCTCGATATCTTCAAGCATGATCTGGGGTGGGCATATTTCGTTTACGAGCATCGATCCATCACCAGATATTGAATCGATGCTGACTTCACTGATATCAGAAGCGTTAATCTGCGAGTCCATCGAAGTGATCTTATGGTAATGAGGCGTGTAACCAATCCACTGCCCGAGGTGACTGTTTATCTGCTGTTCCCATAGCACTTCGGCCCGGTTACCAAGATGCTGCCCCAATTCCCGCTGCTTCAATTCAGCTGCCAGCACATGCATCTCGCGACTGCGTGCCCTTTTTATCGAACCATCAATTTGGTCCGCCAGTCTGGCCGCCTTGGTACCCGCACGCGCGGAAAATGGAAATATATGCAGATGCCCGAAGCCGGTGCTTGCAACAAAATCCATGGTCTGACGCCATTCCTGTTCGGTCTCACCTGGAAACCCGGTAATCAGGTCCGTGGTTACATTAAATAATGGAATAGCATTACGCGCCTTATCGACCAGGCGCGCAAACTCAACCGTTTTGCATCGCCGCGCCATGCGGCGCAACACCGAGTCGCAACCGCTTTGGATCGGCAGGTGCATGTGCGGCATCAGGCGTGAATCCCGGAACAATTCGAAGAAGTTACCCGGCAAATCCCACGGCTCGACCGATGCCAACCGAATCCGGGGGATTTCAGTATGCTCGAGAATCTCACTCAGCAGGCGATACAGACTGGAACCGGTATCGCTACCATAACCACCAACATGCACTCCTGTCAGCGCGATTTCCCGGACACCCTGTTGATGCAATAGATTTATCTCGGCCAGGATCTCTGCCTCGTCGCGGCTACGTTCGGCACCTCTTGCAATCGTGACGATGCAATAGGTACAACGATAGCGGCAACCATCCTGGATCTTGATAAACCCGCGATGGCGACCACGCATTAGCAGTGCGTTTAGTGATTCTCCAACCACTGGCTCACTCAATCCGTCGCAGCCGTCTCGATCACTAACCAGCTCCAGGGTTTGATCGACCAGTTGCTCTTTCTGCTGATTATCGACGACGAGGTCAACACCGAGGTAATTCTTAACCGCATCGGGATTGAGACTGGCGTGACACCCGGTAACGACCAGTCGTGCGTCCGGATTGTTACGCTGCAAACGTCCGATCTGTTGACGTGACTTGCGATCTGCCTGTGCTGTAACGGCACAGGAGTTAAACACGACGATATCGGCTTCTTCGACATCGGTAGTCACCTGGTGCCCGCGCTGCATGAACTGGTTAGCCCAGGTTTCAAGCTCGGCCTCGTTGAGCCGGCAGCCGAGGGCCTGGAAATTGATAAACACGAATCGATTGCTCTTGAAAAAGTCCGCGGATTCTAACAACTTCCACCCCCAAAACCCACCTCCTTCAGGTCACCATCCCGGAAGTATCTCCACAAAAGACGCTCCCAACCGGCGCAAGCGCCGGTTGGTCCATCCCTGGAATCGCTTGGAGCTCGGCGTCCTGCCTCGCTACACTTTTGCGGAGATACTTCCGGGATGGCTTCCGATCGAGGTGTGACCACAGGCGAGTTTTTACCGGACGCTGTGCAACAGGGATGTTGCACGCGAGCCTACATGGACGTATTTACGGCGTTCCGGTAAAAACTCGCCTGTGGTCGCACCGGTTTACAAAGTGCAATCGGATTTGTTGGTATGCAACTGGGTTAGCGGACTTTGGCGTTGGCGGTGTCGGTATTGCCGCGGTTGTCGAGCCAGGAGATGGTAATCGTGTCGCCTTTACGACCCGGGATCTGAAAAGACAAAAACGGGTTCCTCGAAATCGATTTCCCCCAGAACGCTTCCATGACAATGCGCCGGTTACGACTAACAATGACTTCCTTGATAAAATGGGATGGTATTTTCTTACCAGTCTTCTTTACTTTTCGCTTCCCGGTTTCCATCGGATGGTTGATAACGCTCTTGACGATTACCTGCCCATCGATCTCGTGTGCGCGAATCTTCAGGCTTCTGGCCATTATGATTCTCCGCAGCCATTACGACCCACGCGAACCGGTCGTTTGTTGGTATGTAAAACCCCATCGGCCTTGACGATAACCAGCAAATCACTGGTACTGGCCATCCTGATTCGTGTCGAGACAAAACTTTGCGCTTCGTAAAGCTTGAAATAGGCGGTAAAAGGCGACTCGTTGCCGGTTACCACGAGTGAAATCGACTCGGTATTTTCAAACCCGGACTTGATTCTGACAGGGACCATATTGGCATCGCTGGCAATATGGGGTGCTTCGATTTCGATCTTGCCGCTTTCGCCAATATCAGTCGTACCATATGCTTCACGCAAAGCATCTGGTATCTGCTTTGCCAAAAAGGCCTTGGTAGGATAGGCGCTAATCGCAATCCCCGGAAACAACATACCGGTAACGCCTAGCTGAAGGCTCGCTTTCAATAGGGTTCGTCGTTTCATGCACAGTGCCTGCTACTGACAACAATATCCTGGTTACGAGATAGCTATCGGCAGTAACGCAGAAAGCTTTATTCCTGTCGCTGATAAATTTTATCGCCCTAACAGTATCAGGCGCTTTTCGCGGGCCTCTGACTCCGTGGCAAGGTTGGTCTCGGGTGAATCAAGAATTTGATCGTAGAGTCTTATCGCTTGTCGTGGATTTCCGGTAATACGATGGAACTCCGCTTCGGCCATCATGCGTAGCGAGGGTTGTTGGAGGGAATCATATATTTCCGATAATTCGAAATAGACCTGTTGATTTTCTGGAAACCTGTTTTCAAGCTGCCTGGCAATGACCAGAGCAGACTCATTTTGTCCTGCCTGCTTGAGCAAGCGTAGCAAGTGCATCGAAAGGACGTAATCACCTGGAAAAATATCCAGCAACCCCCGATACACCAACTCTGCCTCGGTTTCGCGTCCGAGGTGTTCCAGGTTTTCCGCAAAAGCAATGCCGTACCAGATATTATCGCTATCACGGCTGTATAAATCAGCGAGCATCTTATCGGCCCGGTCATACTCGGCAGCCTGGGTCGAGGCCAGGGCACGCAAAAAGTCGCTTCCCTGATCCGGTAAATGATCCCTGCTCACGAATTGCAGAAAATCCTTGAACAACAAAAAATCATCCACCTGATTCCCACCTGGGGGCATGTTTTGCGCTCGTCCAAGTGCTTCAGCGACTCGATTGTTGCTCAGAGGGTGAGTGCGCAGATACTCGATACCGAGCCCGGAGCTACCGGAGAGCTTTCCCATGATGGCGAAAAACTCGGCCATGCCATGGGGATCAAAGTGCGCATCGCCCATCAGCTCAATTCCGATTCGATCGGCTTCATACTCATTGTCTCGAGTAAAATTGACCATCGCCTGCTGGCCACCTGCAATGCCACCATAAAGTAGCGCAGAACCGGCCTCTCCCCCAAGCGCCAATCCCGCGATCATCGCGAGAATTGTTTTGGTATTCACCTCGCTCCCCTTTTCCATTGAATCGAGCCCATGCCGTAACTCTACGTGGGCTATTTCATGCGCCATTACCGAAGCCAGCTGATGCTGGGTGCGCGCCTGCGCGATGAGTCCCCTGTTAACTCCGATGTAGCCACCAGGAACAGCGAATGCGTTTACCGCGTCATCACGAACAATGAAAAAACGATACTCGCGTACTCGATTATCGATACCCGTTAGCAGGCGATAACCGAGGTCGTTGATATAGCGATCTAGCAAAGGATCCGTTTCGACCAAACCAACTGACAGCAGCTTCTTGTAAACCGAGCGCCCTAGTTTCATCTCTCGCTCAATATTAATTGATGCATTTTCACCAAGGCTCGGTAAATCCGATCTGGCACTAGCGGTAAAACTGATTAACAACAGCAGAATCGCAACAATCCCTGGTCGGGCTGAAAGGGCGAATTCCTGCAATCGTCGGGAATGTTCAGACATGACAACGAGATCAATTGGAATTTGGACTATATTAGAATAATATCGACACGCTAGTATAGTAATCGTTCCCGAAGTTAATACTCAATGTCCCGCATAAAAGAAATAAGCGTTTCTGATTTGCACCGCATGTTACGCAAAGAAGATCATTTTGAATTACTTGATATCCGTACCCCTGCGGAGATCGAACGCGGCGTATTGCCTAACGCCAGGACCCTGGCGATGCACCTGGTTCCATTAAAGCTCAACTACTTTTCGGAATCGCCCAGGCAAATCGTCATATACTGTCGCACCGGCAGTCGCTCAGCGCAGGTTTGCCGCTTCTTAAACCAGCAAGGTATTAATAACGTCATCAGTTTGCGCGGCGGTGTAGTCAAGTGGGCAGCGGGAGGTCATTCGATGGACCCCGAACCCGTCGAGATCATCGCATAACTGCAGCCTCGCTTGCCTTTTAAAAAGTCCTGGCATATAAATGCGGCTTTGCAAGACAGGTCTACCAAATGATGGAGATATCTCATGGCTGAATTTGATCGTGAACTTGATGCCTCTGGACTGAATTGCCCCCTGCCCATATTAAGAGCCAGGAAAACGCTCACCGACATGGAACGCGGTCAAATCCTGAAAGTAATCTCTACCGACCAGGGTTCGTTAAAGGACTTCGAGGCTTTTTCAAAACAGACCAACAACCCCCTGCTGTCTTCCGGCGAGGAAGGTGGAAAATTCGTATTTTTACTGAAGAAGTCCTGAAGTCCCCAGTCCCACGGGAAACTTAATTAAGTCCAGGTTAAATCGATTCCGGCCAGCATTTCCGGATAATACCGGTCCAACCCGAGTAAATAGCCTGTTTTTTGGGATTTCTTCAATAAATCCAAGTTGTTATTAGTGCATTTGTATTTTAACCATAATAGAATTTTAGGTTTGGCGTAAACAATTGCGTTTTTTATAGTGAGCAACAGAGGTTAGTGTGGAATTATCGGGTTCTGAAATAATAATCCAGTTTTTAAAGGACGAAGGTGTCAAACACCTCTTCGGTTACCCTGGCGGTGCCGTATTGCATATTTACGATGCGCTGCAGAAACAGGATGATGTTGAACATATCCTGGTGCGTCACGAACAAGGTGCAACGCATGCCGCGGACGGCTACGCTCGGGCGACCGGCAAACCGGGAGTTTGCCTGGTGACTTCCGGCCCCGGGGCGACTAACGCAATTACCGGAATTGCAACCGCCTACATGGACTCGGTTCCACTGGTCGTGATTACCGGTCAGGTTCCCAGTCATGTCATTGGCCAGGATGCCTTCCAGGAGGTCGATGCAGTCGGCGTATCCCGACCCTGTGTCAAACATAACTTTCTGGTCAAGGATTTGAATAAACTCGCAGAGACCCTGAAAAAAGCTTTCTTCGTCGCCACCACCGGCCGTCCCGGCCCGGTGGTCGTCGATATTCCGAAAGACATTACAGCTCCGCATATCAAGATTCCTTACCAATATCCGGAAAAAGTCGAAATACGCTCTTACAATCCCAACTTCAAGGGGCATCCACGCCAGATCAAGCGTGCGGTTGAGTTACTTCTCAGCGCCAAGCGTCCGATTATTTATACCGGCGGCGGCATCATCATGGCAGATGCTTCGCAAGAATTGCGCGAATTCGTACGTAAGCTGGGTTATCCGATAACTCAGACCCTTATGGGACTGGGGGCATTTCCCGGAACCGACTCCCAGTTTATCGGCATGCTGGGTATGCACGGAACTTACGAAGCCAATATGGCGATGCACGAATGCGATGTTTTAATTTGTATCGGCGCACGCTTTGACGATCGGATTACCGGCGTTACCAGTAAATTCTGTCCCTACGCTCAAATTATTCATATCGATATCGATCCGGCCTCGATTTCCAAAACGATCAACGCCGACATCCCGATAGTAGGTGGAGCCAAACAGGTTCTGATCGAAATGCTCAAACAGATCGATATGACCGAGCTTGAAGTCGACAAAACAGCCCTCGACGCCTGGTGGAAAACCATCAAATCCTGGCAGGCGCAGGACAGTTTCGCTTATGAACAAACCAAAGACCTGATCCAACCGCAGGCCGCGGTCGAAGAACTTTACAAAGTCACCAAGGGTGACGCCTATGTCACTTCGGATGTCGGCCAGCACCAGATGTATGCCGCGCAGTTCTACCATTTCGACGAGCCGCGTCGCTGGATCAATTCCGGGGGCCTCGGCACCATGGGATTTGGCCTACCCGCTGCAATGGGCGTCAAACTCGCTTTCCCCGATAAAGACGTTGCCTGTGTTACTGGCGAAGGCAGTATCCAGATGTGCATTCAGGAGCTATCCACCTGCCTGCAGTACGACCTCCCGGTCAAGATTATAAATCTCAATAACCGCTATCTCGGCATGGTTCGTCAGTGGCAGGAATTTTTCTACGAAAAGCGTTATTCACACGTATACATGGACTCCCTGCCCGACTTCGTCAAACTCACCGAGGCATACGGGCACGTCGGCATCCGCGTCGATCATCCGGATGATTTACACGATGCAATGAAGGAGGCTTTCAAGCTGAAGGACAGAACGGTATTTCTCGATATCATTACCGACCAGGAAGCTAACGTCTACCCGATGATCTCCGCCGGTAAAGCCCACAATGAAATGGATATCTCTCCGCTACAACAAAAAGTTCAGGCTTCACTGAAGGCGAAGGGAGAGCTGGTTTAATGAGACATATCATTTCTTTGCTGGTCGAAAACGAGGCCGGCGCACTGTCTCGTATTTCCGGATTGTTTTCGGCGCGTGGCTATAACATCGAATCACTGACGGTAGCCACCACGGAAGACCAGACGCTTTCGCGCATGACGATTATTACGACTGGCTCGGATCGCATCATCGAGCAGATTACCAAGCAACTCAATAAACTGATAGACGTGGTCAAGCTGCAGGACTTTACCGAAGGCAATTTCATCGAGCGTGAAATGATGTTCGTCAAGGTCAAGGCGGATGGGGAATCCCAACGCGCTGAAGTGAAACGCCTGTCCGATATATTCCGGGCACGCATTATCGATGTAACCGATACCACATTTTGCATCGAGCTGACCGGATCTGGGGACAAGCTCGACGCTTACATCAGGTCAATGCATGAAAACAACATCGTCGAGGTAGTGCGCTCCGGCTCGATGGGCATAATGCGCGGTGAAAAAGCACTTACCCTGTAAAGGCGCCCAAATATTATTCTAGAAAACAACACACCAACCAAATCTGTGACATGAGGCAGTTATGAACATTTATTACGATAAGGATTGCGATTTATCCATCATCCAGGGCAAGAAGGTTACCGTAGTCGGTTATGGTTCCCAGGGCCATGCGCACGCCAATAATCTCAAGGATTCAGGTGTTGACGTTACCGTTGCACTGCGCGAAGGCTCGGCTTCGGCCGCCAAGGCCGAGGCAGCAGGCCTGACCGTCAAAAACACTACCGATGCGATCCGCGAAGCCGATGTCGTCATGATCCTGACCCCGGACGAATTCCAGAGCGATCTTTATCTCAATGAAATCGAACCCAATATCAAGCAGGGTGCGGCGATGGCTTTCGCCCATGGTTTCGCGATTCATTACAACCAGGTTGTGCCACGCGCCGATCTCGACGTCATCATGATTGCACCCAAGGCGCCTGGACATACGGTACGCTCCGAGTTTGTCAAAGGCGGTGGTATCCCCGATTTAATTGCAATCCAGCAGGATGCCTCGGGCATGGCGAAAGAACTGGCGCTATCCTATGCCGCCGGCATCGGTGGCGGTCGCACGGCAATCATCGAAACGACCTTCAGAGACGAAACTGAAACCGATCTGTTTGGTGAGCAAACCGTGCTCTGTGGTGGCACCATCGAACTGGTCAAGGCTGGATTCGAAACCCTGGTCGAAGCCGGATACGCGCCCGAGCTCGCCTATTTCGAATGCCTGCACGAACTCAAGTTAATCGTTGATTTGATCCATGAAGGCGGCATTGCCAATATGAATTACTCGATTTCAAATAATGCCGAGTATGGTGAATACACCACTGGCCCGAAAATCATCAACGAGGAAAGCCGCTGGGCGATGAAAGAGTGCCTGGACGATATACAAAGCGGCGCCTATGCGAAAAAGTTTATTACCGAAGGCCAGTCCAACTATCCCGAAATGACGGCGTGGCGTCGCAATAACGCAGCCCATCAGATCGAGCAGGTGGGAGCCCGGCTGCGCGCGATGATGCCCTGGCTTAGCGCCAATGCATTGGTGGATAAATCCAAGAACTGATAGGATTAACGGGCACCTGGTGCCGGTCCTGTAACGATGGATGACAGCAACCCGAAAGAAGTTCGCAAGAAAATGGGCAAGGGCATTTACCTGTTGCCCAATATGTTCACCACGGGCGCACTATTTGCCGGGTTTTACGCGATCATCGCGGCGATGAACGGGCGTTTTGAAATTGCCGCGATCGCAATTTTCCTGGCAGGTCTGCTCGACGGCCTTGATGGTCGAGTGGCTCGCCTGACCAATACTCAATCCGCTTTTGGTGCCGAGTACGACAGCCTTTCTGACATGGTTTCATTTGGCGTGGCGCCGGCCTTGGTCATGTACCTGTGGTCACTGGTATATCTGCGCGATGTATCGGTATTCATGGGCAAGCTCGGCTGGCTGGCAGCGTTTATTTATGCGACCGCGACCGCACTACGCCTGGCGCGATTCAATACCCAGATCGGAGTTGCTGACAAACGCTACTTTCAGGGCCTCGCCAGTCCGGCGGCAGCAGCAGTGGTCATGGGTGCGGTCTGGGTTTGTGAAAGCTACGATATTATTGGCCAGGACGTGGTATACGCAGCGCTGGTACTGACCATAGCGGCCGGCATATTGATGGTCTCCAGGTTCCCATATTACAGCTTCAAGGATTTCGATTTACGCGAGCGCGTTCCCTTCGTATCACTGCTGGCGGTAGTGCTGATCTTTGTTTTTCTGTCGATGGAAACAGCGACCGTGCTGTTTTCCTTCTTTTTCCTGTATATGTTGTCAGGTCCGATCGTCTCCCTGTTCCGCTGGAATCGCAAACGCATGCGCCTGGCAGAATCCAAACAGGATACAACTCCAGACTCATAAGTCGGATATTTTGCTTGGCAAGCATGCCAGAGTTGGCTATATTCCATTTTATGCAATCGCAGTACGCCAGTTCTCAATTAACATCTCCAGTCCGCCTGGATCTCCTGCCTGCGTACCTGCTGCTATCTCTGCTACTCGCTCTGCTGCCGTAAGGCAGATCAGAGAACTCCTGACGAGGGCAAACGTAAACAACACCCAATATATTTAACGTTTAGACAGACGAGATAGCCATGAGCAAAGACAAATTAATCATTTTTGACACCACACTGCGTGATGGTGAGCAAAGTCCCGGCGCATCCATGACCCGTGACGAAAAAATTCGTATCGCGCGAGCGCTGGAATTGATGAAAGTCGACATTATCGAAGCCGGTTTTCCGATTGCGAGCGAGGGTGATTTCGAATCGGTCAGGGCCGTTGCCCAAATCATAAAGGACAGTACCGTATGTGGTCTTGCGCGAGCCAAGCAAGTTGATATAGAACGCGCAGGCGACGCCATCAAGCCCGCCAATTCGGGGCGGATTCATACTTTTCTGGCCACCTCCCCGATCCACATGGAACAGAAGCTGCGGATGACTCCTGACCAGGTGGTTGAAGCGGCCGTAGCCGCGGTTCGTATGGCGCGGCAATACACCGATGATGTCGAATTTTCTCCAGAGGATGCGGGGCGCTCCGAAGCTGATTTTCTGTGTCGTGTCATCGAGGCGGTAATCGCAGAAGGCGCGACCACTATCAATATCCCGGATACCGTGGGTTACAATGTGCCTCATCAGTTCGGTGATTTAATCAGGGATTTGATGGAACGCATCCCAAACTCCGATAAGGCAGTTTTCTCGGTGCATTGCCACAATGACCTGGGGCTTGCGGTCGGTAATTCATTGTCGGCCGTGCTGAACGGTGCACGCCAGGTCGAATGTACCATAAACGGCCTCGGTGAACGTGCTGGTAACGCATCGTTGGAAGAAATCGTCATGGCGGTGCGGACCCGTCAGGATATTTTCCCCTGCGATACCGACCTCGATACTACGCAGATCATGAACTGCTCGAAAATGGTTTCGGGAATAACAGGTTTCACGGTGCAGCCAAATAAGGCCATTGTCGGTGCCAATGCATTCGCACATGAATCCGGCATCCATCAGGACGGCGTTTTGAAATCACGCGAGACTTACGAAATCATGCGTGCCCAGGATGTCGGCTGGACGACTAACAAGCTGGTCCTTGGCAAACATTCAGGCCGCAATGCCTTTAAATCGCGCATGGCGGAGCTGAATATCGAATTCACTTCAGAGGAAGAACTTAATGAGGTGTTTACCCGTTTCAAAACTCTGGCAGACAAGAAACACGATATCTTCGATGAAGACCTGTTAGCCCTGGTTAACGAAGCCGCCTTTGAAACTGAAAACGAAACCATCAAACTTGTGAGCCTCAGGGTATGCTGCGAAACCGGTGAAACTCCCTGTGCCACGATGACACTAAATATCGATGGTACCGAGCAACAGGCCGAGGCCAATGGTGACGGACCGGTGGACGCGTGTTTCAAGGCAATCGAAAAGTTAACCGAAACCGGCGTCAATCTGCAGCTTTATTCGGTCAACGCGATTACTACCGGGACTGACTCCCAGGGCGAGGTTACCGTCAGGGTTGAGAAAGACGGACGGGTTATTAATGGTCAGGGTGCCGATACGGATATCGTCATTGCCTCGGCAAAGTCCTATATCAATGCCCTGAACAAAGTAATCAACAGTGCTGATCGCACCCATCCCCAACTGGGAGATGTGTAAACGTCGATGTTAACCGACCGGCAACAACACTGCCTTAAGGGAATCGGCATCCAGTCATGGAGTGAGCGTACTTCCACACTCGACGACAGGCCTGCAACCGGGCCTGCTGTCGAGATTGCTAGCGAACCAGTACCGCAAGCATTAGAAAATGCCATCGACAGCTCGCCGCAGGAAGTTCTCGCGGAAAATCCTGTTACCAGGGCCCCTGTTCCGACCAGTTTCGATTCCTGGGATTCGCTCATCGATTCCATTCATGGTTGCAATGCCTGTGAACTCGCGCATAACTGCACTCAGAAAGTACCCGGAGTCGGTGATCAGCAGGCTGACCTTTTAATCGTTGGTGAAGGCCCCGGACACGAAGAAGACATGCGGGGCGAACCTTTCGTAGGACGCTCAGGGCAATTGCTAGACCGGATGTTGGCAGCAATCGATATCTCGCGGGAACAGGTCTACATTACCAATATTGTCAAATGTCGCCCACCCAACAATCGTGACCCGAAGCAGGATGAAGCGCAACAATGCCGCGCCTACCTGGAGGCACAAATAGAACAGATTGCACCAAAAGTAATTCTTTCGGTGGGTCGTGTATCCGCCCATAACCTGCTCGGCAGCAATCAACCGGTTGGCAAGCTGATCCAGCAAATGCATAAGCTGCCCGGAACCGAAATTCCGCTTAAAGTCACCTACCATCCGGCCTACTTGTTGCGCAATCCTTCAGCAAAGGCCATCGCCTGGAAGGACTTAAAACTGCTTCACCAAATGCTGCGATGAAAGATACCGAGTTGTGTTTTCGGCGCATGACCCTCGCCGACATAAGATGGGTCATGAAGGTCGAGTGTGAGGTATACCAGTTTCCATGGACTGATAAAATCTTCAACGATTGTATTCGCGTCGGCTACTACTGCTGGCTGGCGTTGCAACAGCAAAACATTGTCGGCCACGCGGTCATCAGCGTTACGGCGGGAGAGAGCCACATGCTCAACCTGTCGATTGCCAGGGAACATCAACGCAAGGGCTACGGCAGGCAGTTTATCGAGTTTCTGATCGATGAGGCCCGCAAGAGGAATGCACAAACCATGTTACTCGAAGTGCGTCCTAGCAATACCGCCGCGATAAGTTGCTATAATTCGGCGGGCTTTAACGAAATCGGATGCCGCAAAGACTACTACCCTGCAGCCGAAGGTCGCGAGGATGCCCTGCTGTTTGCGAGACATATTTCACAACCGGCCGACGTTTACAACAGCTAGCCGCCCTTTCTAGTAAATTTGGAAGTTATAGATGTCAGATATTGACGAAATGCGTCGACGCCGCACCTTTGCGATTATTTCGCACCCGGACGCCGGCAAGACAACCGTTACCGAGAAGCTGTTATTGTTC
>CALJYH010000032.1 GCA_937984095.1 uncultured Gammaproteobacteria bacterium
TATGCCAAGCCACCACAAAGCGCGTGATTTGCGCGGTGCTTTCTGGTTAAAGGCACTATCGTTAACGGCGGCGGTCACGTGCTTGGCGCTGAGGCTGTGAGTACCTTCTGCAAACGCGGAAAGCAGAATTTTATCGGCGATAATATTGATGCGGCGCAACAGCCCATCCGAATGCAGCTCCACTTTCTTCGCGACCGTGGGGTTGATTAATTCCGGCCCGGTGTAACCAACCTCACGCATCCGAAAATTCAGATAGGTATGAATTTCATCCTGGGTCAAAGGCTCAAGATCAAAATTGTGCGTAATGCGTTCACGTAACTGGCGGATCGACTGTTGTGCCAGGTTCTGATCCAGCTCGGGTTGCCCAAACAGGACGATTTGTAACAATTTATTCTGGTCTGTCTCAAGATTTGACAGTAGCCGTATTTCCTCAAGGGTATCAAGCGGCATGCCTTGCGCTTCCTCGACAAATAAAACGACCTGCTTGTTTTCCATATGTCGCTGCAACAGGTAGTCCTGCAACAAATGCATGACTTCATGCTTGGAAGAATCCTTGGTGACCGGCAGCGACAACTCGTGCGCGATCACGAACAGGATGTCATCCGATGATACACTCGGGTTGGCGATATAGACGATTTCGACTGTATCCGGCAGTTTGATCTGCAGCATGCGGCATAGCATGGTCTTGCCGCTGCCAACTTCTCCAACTACCTTGATGATGCCTTCGCCGCGGTGGATGGCGTAAACCAATGCAGCGAGAATATCGCCGCGCTTGCCGCCTTCGTAAAACAGGCTGGTATCCGGGGTGATTTTGAACGGGGGACGTTTGAGGCCGAAATAATCTTCGTACATGATCTATTCCTTGACCTCTAACCGGTCCATGCGGCCATACAAAGTAGTACGATTGACGCCAAGCATTTCAGCCGCCTTGCTGACATTGCCGTCGTGCTCACGCATCGCCAGGTCGATAACTTCTTTTTCGACTTCCTTCAGCAATTGATCAAGCTGAAAACCTTTATCATGTATAGCACTGTGCAGCCAGTCTTCGCTGGCTGATGCGCCGTTATGTCGCTGTAGCTCTGACATTTCCCTCTTCAGCACCTCAGGTTTTATTGTTTGTCCCGGATACTTCGCTGAAAGCCTTATTATTATATTGCGTAATTCCCGCACATTTCCGGGAAAAGTATAATCATTCCAAAGCCTTAGTGCATCTTCATCAAGCTGGAAAGTTGCGACTTCATCCGCGACCTGCTGCATGAAGTAAAACAGCAGGTCATTCTTGTCACCATTGCGTTCCTTTAGCGAGGGCACGCGCAGGGTCAAAACGCTGAGACGATGATATAAATCTTCCCGGAACTGGTTGGTTTTTATGGCGGCAAATATATCCTTGTTGGTTGCGGCGAGGACCCGCGCCGAAGAGTGGCGTGGCTGGGTCTCGCCAAGTCGGTAATATTCACCATTTTCGAGTACGCGCAACAGCTTGGCCTGCAGGTCCAGGGGCAGGTCAGCCACTTCATCAAGCAGTAAAGTCCCCGAGCCGGCCTCTTCGAAAAATCCGTTCTTGGTGTCTGTGGCACCGGTAAAGGCGCCCTTGACGTGCCCGAACAATTGAGATTCGAGCAGTTCACCGTTGAAGGCAGCACAGTTCAGGGTCATGAAGGGTTCCTGCTTGCGCGAACTGCAGCGATGCAGATTACGCGCGGCCACTTCCTTGCCACTGCCAGATTCACCTTCGATTAGCACCGGGTAGGGCGAATCGGCTAACTGGCGTATCTGCATACGCAACAGTTCGATTTCTTCGCTGGATCCGATTATGCCTTCGATGTCATCGTGTCCCGCGTCGGCACCCCCTCCGGCGATGATCTGCCGTTTCAGGCGCACCTTGATTTCAGCGATATCGCAGGGCTTGGAGATAAAATCGACAGCCCCGTCTTCCTTGGCCTGGAACAGGTGCTTCTTGTTGTCCTGACCGGACAAAACCAGGACGCGGGTCGAAGGATGCATCTGGGATATCTTTCGAATCACTGCGAGCCCTTCGTCGGGACGATGCGTATTGGGAGGGAGACCCAGGTCGACCAATGCCAGTGTCGGAGAATCCGACATATCACTCATCAACTTGAAACTGGAAACCCGATCCGAGGCACGCTCTATATCGTATTCTTCACTGAGCACATACTCGAGGCTGTCGGCGATAATTGCATCATCGTCGACCAACAACAGTGTCGGTTTCTTTTCACTGTCCAAAGGCATTCTTGAGTAACCCAGCGTTTAATCAATCAAGTATAGTGTCTAAATCTCAACAACTCAAATCATACTTTAAAATTGATTTGAAAGTATTTGAAATATATAAGAAATTTTATCTGAATCTTTGAGTCAAACTCGAGTTTATCGACAAAAATTGTGCGCCGCTGTTAACTGCTTCAAAGTTTGGGCATCAGGCCTGGTTGACAGAGAAACACGACTAGGGCGGATCTTGTGAAACTGTCGCCTGGATACGACGCTGAACATAATCGAGGGAGCCATAAGAACCACTGCTTGCAATCGCGGTCAGTTGGAAGGTATTGATCGGCGTGATACCTTCGATATGAGTCGTCTGACCACATTGCACTTCGATATTAAAACCGGCAAATGCCGGATCAGTAAAGTTGGTCGAACCAGCACAGCTTGCATTGACAATCGACTGGTAAATACCCCACTCAATACCACTGCGAGCGGCCTGAATCGCACGTGCACCCTGCACTCCATATAACAGCGTGGTTTGCTGCACCACGCGGATATTAGTCATGTAGCCAACCAGCGCAGCGACCACGACCAGCAGGAATATGGAGGCAATTAGCGTGAAACCTTTCTGCAATGAGATCATGGCAGGTTCATCACGTGTATCTGGTGCAGCAGGTTGATCGATTCCCCGCTATCCGTAATGGTAATTTCCACGGTCAGAATACCGCCACGTTGCGAGGTTCCCGGGCTATAGGTCATATTGCAGCCACTCAACTGAGAAATCACGATCCCGCTGGTGCCGCCAACCGGGGGGGTTGGCTGCGCCGTACTAAAGGCATAGTTGCTGTAACGCACAATCTGATTAGTCGCTGGACTGCAGATGTAGCTGGTGGGACCATCAATCACGAATACGCGTTGACCTGGCGATTGTTGCGCAAACTGAAAAGCCGGGATCATGTTGACACGGTGTTCGGGGTCCTCGGTCGCGGGCGTGACCGTCGAGAGACTTAAGGTCGTACCGGCAGTAGTGACGATACCCGGATTGTTGTTTAGCGCCGCATCGGTATAAATGCCGGCCGCCGAAGTGTTGTAGATCACGAGGCGCCGACCCGCCGCAAGAGGGCTCGGGGTATTGAAAAATCCGAGCAGGTTGAAATCGGTATCACTCGCGGAAAACTCCAGGGTATCGTTGACGGTAGTAAATTCTCCGCCGACCTCATCACGATAACGTGCGCCATCAACGGTATTTACCATTTCTACCGCAAACCCTGCACCGACAGATGCGACCCGAACGCTGTTTGGCAAGGCACGGCGTACGTCGCGCGCGATCTGGCGCAAAGCCATTTCCCCCTGGTCGACCAGTTGTTGGCGACGTACCTGGTCGTCGTAGGCTTCGATCGGTTGGAGAATTAACTGCGCGCCAGCACTTGCCAATATCCCAAGTAATACGACCACAACAATCAGTTCGAGCAGCGAGAATCCAGATTGTGATCCGCTTCGATGCATCAGTAGTCGGTTCGGAAGGCGCTTAACAGGATAACGCCAGTTGCTGGATGGCTAACGCTAACGTCTATCTGCATTGCGCTAACCGTATCGAGTACAGCCCCGTTAACGCTAACCGTAACCTGGTAATCGCTGAGTGCTGCGATCGGGTTGTTATTCTGGTCACGTACCTGCGTGGTGCCGAGGCTATTGTAATCCTGGACATCGTCATAGGTTGGACGGGTTTCACCTGCCTCGGCCCCACCCGATTCAGCGACCTCAGGGTCGTCATAGGCGCGCAGCATGATTTCTTCCAGGTAGGCTTCGGCAATGGTGGTCGCCTGTTGCTGAATCATCGGATCCGCACTACCGCGTACCATGTTGGAAAACACGCCCAACAAAGCGGTGGCGGCGATACTGATCACGATGATGGTAACTATAATTTCGAACAGGGTGAAAGCGTATTGCCGACGCATCAGAGCACCTCGACCAGGCCAGTGCTGGCATGCACGCGAAAGCTGTAGGTCGTCGAGCCGTCACTGATGCTGAAATCCGAGGTCGCCCCTTCGCGCCGGCCACGCGCATCGAAGGTAATACTACCGGCGGTCAGCGAAAATCCGGGCGGAATATTGACGTTCTGGTAGTTGTTGCTGCGATTGGCCGGGTTGACGACCGGGCTTGTGAAATCATCGGCAACACAGGTCGAAGATCGACGCAGTTCGTAACTGGCAGCGGTGGTGATGACGCGCACATCGCAACCACTGCTGATGGCAAGTTTCTGCGCGAAACGCACTGCGGTAACGGTGTCATCGAAAAATCCACGTGCGGCAAAAGCATCCTGATTGCCTAGTCGACCCAGGGCAACGATACCGAGTATCCCCAACAGCAGGATGACGGTTATCAGCTCAACCAGAGAAAATCCTGAATTAGAATAGACTTTTACTACACTCATGTGATTCGGACCGTTATCCAGAATATATCCCGATTACCCTAACAAAGTAAAAACGCTAGGAATCATTTACTTATAGGATAATTTACGCATATTACTTTAACTTTCTAGATCCTGGTCTATACTCAAAAAATCGTTCAATATTATTGCTCTAGTGTAGGGAGTATAAAACATGTACAAGTCACAAAAAGGTTTCACGCTGGTAGAGTTGGTGGTCGTTATCGTACTACTGGGAATTCTGGGCGTAACCGCGCTGGGTAAATTTCAAAATTTATCGGTGAATGCTCAAACAGCCGCCAACGAGGGCATCGCTAGTGAATTATCTGCCGCATCCAGTATCAATCTCGCCGCAGCCAAGTTGAATGTTGGTACTGCTATAGCGCTTACTGCCGATGGAGTAACCTGTGCTAGCCTGGTTGCTGGAGGCGCCGGTTCATTACTTGTTAACGCACTGCCTTCCGGTGCCGGTGGTTACACGGTTGGTGGAACCAGTGACTGTGCCACTGACCCAGGTGGTACATTTACCTGTACTATAACCGAGAACCCTGATACCGCCGCGACTGATGGGTCGGCTAGTGTAATTTGTACTAATTAAAACTAGTTTTACGAGTCAGTCGCAATGAGCTAATAATCCATTGCAGGTCTATAAAACAGCCGCCTTTTTAGCGCGGCTGTTTTTTTTCCAGGCTTAATCGACTGAATGCGTCAACGGCAGCTTCGAAGCTGCCGTTTTTATTGGTATCGACGTAGTCGAGTTTAACTCGGAATACCTGAATCTCAGGCAGATAGATTGGCACAAAGAGAATGTCGCCGGTATTCAAGTCATAGTACCAGCCGCTTGGAAGGCCATTCAAATCGGTCAATCCGATCTCGCCGTTATAGCTTGTTGGTAACAACAGGTATTCCTTCAGCAGTTCAAACGGATTACCACCGTCCAACCGGTCAAGCTCATCCAGCTTTCCACTCGTCGCATGCGTTGCAAAAGCAATCACCAGCGCACTGTCGATGATTCGTTTAGTCTGTTCAATCGATTGAATCTCTATCGCTTTCTCCGCTTTTTCGATGTACACAAGGAACACGTATATAAATATCAGAATCAGGGAAACCATCACGATCAAGCGGAAGAGAATCGCCCCCGGATGGGAACCGAGTGTGTTCATTAGCCAGCGAGTTTCGCCACGTCCCACATGGGTACGAAGATTCCCAGTGCGAGCACCAGCACCAACCCACCAATTGCGACATAGATTAACGGCTCAATTTTATCGGACAGAGTTTTGACGTCGTAATCGACTTCCTCTTCGTAGAAGTCGGCGATGAAGGTCATCATCTCATCGAGGTTTCCTGCTTCTTCACCAACCGCGAACATTTGCATGACCACCGGTGTGAACATCCGGGTTTGATTCGCGGTGCGTGTCAACGCCTCACCACGTTCGATGCCCTCGCGCATACCGTCGACATGACCGGAAATATAATCATTTCCAATCGAACGTGAAATCACGCCCATCGCCTGCACGATCGGAACCCCGGCGCTATAGGCCATCGAGAAAGAGCGAGCGAAGCGCGCCATGAAGGAGCGATGCAAGATCTCCCCAATTAGAGGCGCTTTAACGATGAACTTGTGCCACCGGTAACGCCCGTCGGTGGTATTGATGTAGTACTTGAAACCAAATACCAGACCCACAAGCGCAACTAGAATAAACTTCCAGTACTCGACAAAGAAGTTGGATGTATTCAGCAACAGCAACGTCTGCCAGGGTAGCTCCAGGGCATTGGCTTTAAAGAAATCTGCAAATTTCGGGATTACAAACAGGTTAACGATCGTCATCGCAATGACAATTGCGATGACGACCGTGGTCGGGTAACGCAGCGCGGTCTTGATGTTCTGCGTGATGCGACGATTACGATCTATATAATCCGCCATCAAAGCGAAAGATCCTTCAAGACGGCCAGTATTTTCGCCAACCTGGATCATGCTGATGTAGAGATTGGAAAAAACCCTGGGATGACGCGCGCAGGAAACCGACAGGCTGCGCCCGGATTCGAGCTGCTCGAGAATATCGCGCAACGATTTTACCAGCAGTGGATTTTCAACCGATTCCAGGATGCCGGTAATCGCCCGCGTAATCGGGATGCCTGCCTTGATCAGTGCAGCCATCTGCCGGGTAAACATCAGCAATTCCTCGATGCTGATCTTGTGCAGGTCGAAGCGATCCTTGATGACGTCGATAACGTCGACCTGTTCTTTCTTTTCGACGATAGAAATCGGGATAACCCCGCGATCCATGAGCACACCGGCAACCGCGTTAGTGTTGGAGCCTTCGATTTCTCCATCGACCAGTTGCCCGTTGCCGCTGCGGCCCTTGAACTCGTAAAACGGCATCAGTCGTCAATCTCCAGCACCGGTGGATGATCAAGCACATCGTCAGGCACTTCGCCAGCCAGGCGCAACATTTCTTCTATCGTCGTCAAACCGTTGGCCGCATGGGTGTGCGCAACCATCACCAGTGGCTGGTATCCGGGCGCGCGCTCAGCGGCCTCGACAAAGCCCTGCGAATCATCGTGGCGTAATTTTTCGGCCAGTTCCGCATTCATATCGAGTAATTCGTAGACACCCATGCGTCCCTGGTAACCAGTTTCCCCGCATTGCTTGCAGCCGCGGCCTTTCTGGTACTGATACTGGTTGATATCAATCAACAAATCGTCGCGCAGCCAGCCGGCTTCGAATTCGGTCGGGGTATAGACTTCGCTGCAGCTCGCGCACACCTTGCGTACCAGTCGCTGGGCAATTATGGTACGTAACGTGGATGCGAGCAGGTATCCCTCAACACCCATATCCATGAGCCGGGTCGCCGTTGAGATGGTGTCATTGGTATGCAGCGTCGACAGTACTAGGTGACCGGTCATCGCCGCACTGACACCGATTTCGACGGTTTCAGCATCGCGCATCTCACCCACCATGATGATATCCGGGTCCTGGCGCAGGGCCGAGCGCAACACGCTTGCAAAAGTTAGCCCGATGCGCGGATTAACCTGCACCTGGCTGATGCGATCAAGGCGATATTCTACCGGGTCTTCGACTGTGACTATCTTGGATTCTCTGACGTTGAGTTCAGACAGCGCAGCGTAAAGCGTGGTGGTCTTACCGCTACCGGTAGGTCCGGTAACGAGAATCATGCCGTTGGGTAAATGAAAATTCTTGCGAAACCGGTGCAGCAGCTCGGGTGGCATGCCAAGTTGTTCCAGGTCGAGTGCACCCTTGGTCTGATCAAGCAGGCGCATAACCACCGACTCGCCGTACTGCACCGGCATGGTCGACAGGCGAACGTCGATATCGCGTTTGTTGACCAGTACGTGGAAACGTCCATCCTGCGGCAGCCGTTTCTCGGAGATATTGAGCCCACACATCAGCTTTAGACGCACTACCACCGCTGGAGCAATCTGGGTTTCCTGCATGACTTGCTCGTAGAGGACTCCATCGATACGTTGGCGAATTCGGATCACATGCTGATCTGGCTCGATATGAATATCCGATGCCCCAACCTGGACCGCATCCTCGAAAATTGACTGCAGCAATTTCGCCACCGGGGCATCGGTCATTTCAGTTTGCAGCAACTCGTTCAGGTCAGTTGCGGTGTCGGTAAGATCCTGACCGAGTTCGGACGCAAGCGCACTGATTTCCTCGGTGCGTCGATAAACCAGGTCGAAGTTTTCAAGCAAATCAGATTCGCGCACGATCGCCTGGCTCACCGGCTTGCTTAACTTCGACTGGATCTCGTCAAGTGCATAAATGTCGGTCGGGTCGGCCATTGCCACCAGGTAATCCCGATCACGCTCTTCGAGCACCAGCGCGCGGTAGCGCCGTGCGATCGATTCGGGTAACAGCTTCGCAATCTCGTTGCTGTAGTTGTAATTGTTGATATCAATCAACGGAATATTCAACTGGCTGGCGAGCAAATTGAGCAGACTGTTCTCATCGATCATGCCGAGTTCGATCAAGGTACCGCCAAGTTTTCGACCGAGTTTTTTCTGCTCGCTGAGCGCGTGCTGCAGCTGGTCCTCGGTAATCAACCCTTTTTCAACGAGCAAATCGCCCAGTCTTATTTTTTTGGTAAACGCCATTAATTCAACACCTGCCTTAGCGTTCGACTTTTATTGTCGACAAATGCCTGCAGGCGATTATTCAAATTACCCAACTTAGCAGCCTGCTGGTAAGACTTCAGTGCGTCCTCCAGCGCAGCGGTATGTTCCTGGGAAATTCCAAGCCCAATCCAGTTTTTGGCATTGGTCGCGTCCTGCTCGAGCGCGAGCCTATAATGCCTGACCGCATTTTCATGTTCTTCGAGCCGCTGGTAACTGGCCGCTACCAGCGCCTGTTGATTCGCATCCGCGGCAACCTCATTCGCAAACAACTGGATTACACCGCGATAGGCTGCCGCTTGAAATAACGATCGCGCATACTCGGTTTTGAACAACATGTCGTCGGGGTACTTCGTCATCGACTCGCGTACCAGGCGAACAAATCGGTCGCTCTGATTTTGACTGCTGTAAAGCGCGAGCAAATGCTTGCGGGCGTCGTAGTCTTCGCTACCACCCAGCAGTTTCTGTAGTGTCGCCTGAGCCTGTGCAAGCCGACGAGAATTGATCAATTCGACCGCGTACTCGAGTTGATTGATCGACTTCGCATTGGGATTGGTGGATTTTATATCGAGTTTAACAACCGCAGCCGGCGCCTCGGGCGCGGAGGCCTGTCGCGACTGCAACTCGACTTCTTCTGCTGCAGCATTAGTCGAGGCAAGTTCCAGCCCTCCCGGAACAGGCTTTGTCTCGATTGAGGCAGGCTCACCCACGGCATCAATTTCGACAGCGTTATCGGCAACTACCGGCTCGGAAGATTTGCGTAAATTAATCACCCAGATCGGCTCTCCATTAACCAGGCTCTGACGGGTTTCGACCAGGATATCCTCTGCAGTCTGAAAATTGACATCCACTCCCGTGTCGGAGGACGTGATAGCGAGTTCCCTGATCCAGCGATTGTCACTTATCGTCGGTGCCAGTATCTGGCTTTCGATGTCTCGCAAGTGATAGCCAAAACTGTTCTCACTGCGTTCCTTCAGGAAGGCTACCACCTTGTCTCGCAATGCGAACTCCATGCGCATATCGTCTTCGGATTCACGAATCTGCAGGCCGATAATCTGGTTACCGATCATCTGGTCTGTGACTACGCCCTGATCGATTTGCGCTTCTACAACCGGCTGCACTACTAGCGCGGGTGCAGAGCTTGCTTTCGGCGGTGCCGCAGGGCTTCTGCTGCTAATGGGCTGATCCTGCAGGTAAATCCATGCCACCGATATCAATAACAATAGCAACAGTGCAACCAGCAACAGTGGTTTCAGGTCGCGCGCAGCAGTGGGTTTGAGCCCGATTGCATCGATTTCGATCGGGGTAAACTGACTTTCCCTGCTGTCAAGATCCTTGAGAACGTTATTAATGACACTCATTGCATCTGGCTGTCGGCAGCGGCGGCCTCAACATGCTTGCTGTTGACATAAAATTCACCACTGGCGTAGGAAAGCATCAGTGCCTTGTTGCATAGCAGGTTGATAACCCTGGGAATACCGTGGCTGAATTTGTAGAGCCGGCGTTGTGCACCATTATCAAATAACTCGGGTCCGCGATAGCCCGCCAATCTGACGCGGTGCTGCAGATAGGGTCGAATTGAAGCCTGATTTAAGGGTTTCAGTTGATAGGAATGAACGATTCTTTGTTTTAGTTGCCTCGCGCTGCTCTGCGCCAGACTGACATCGAGCTCGGGTTGGCCAAACAAGACAATCTGTATCAACTTCCGCTTGCCGGTTTCGAGGTTACTGAGTAATCGAATTGCTTCCAGACTCTCTTGCGGCATTGATTGCGCTTCATCGAGGATGATCACCGTGCCACGATTTCGGCGCGCGTTTTCGATTAAATGTTCGTTAATACAGCTGAGATAATTTGCCTTGTTGAGCCTGTCCGCTATGCCCATTTCGACTAGAATTGCGTGCAGCAGCGCATTGCAACCCATGTAGGGATTGGGAATGTATACCGTATCAAATTTCGACTCCAGAACTTGCAGCAATTTGCGACACAGCAAGGTTTTGCCCGTGCCCACCTCACCGGTCACTTTGATAAAGCCGTCACCGGCATTTATGGCAACCCGCAATACGTTGAGTGCTTCCCTGTGGGTAAAGGACTTGTAAAAGAACTCGGTATCCGGGGTCAGGTTGAACGGCTGTTCAGAGAGCCCATAATATTGTTCGTACATTATTCACCTTCCACAGGAAAAGCGTTCAACTGTTTGACGCGTTCGGCACTCTTCTGAATATAGTTGGACCAGACGCGATTCTTATCGACGACGATGGGCCGCAACAGGATAACCAGTTCGCTGCGCCGGTTAAGTTTCCTTTTCTGCTTGAAGGCTTCGCCTATAAACGGAACATCGCTAACGCCTGGCACAGCACCAACTTCATCGCTGGTGATATTCTTCATCAATCCACCAATCACAACGACCTGGCCATTTTGTGCTTTTACGACCGAATCGGACTCTCGTACCGTGCTAAGTGCCAGCGGCAATTCGAAGGTTTCACCACCAAGGGTTATCACCTTCAATTGATCATCGACTTCGCTGATACTGGGGTGTATATGCAGTATGACATCACCCTCCTTGCTGATTTGCGGCGTTACATCTAGCGCAATGCCGGAAAAAAATGGAGTCAATGTCAACTCCGGTGTCGTGGTCGTGCCGCTGGCGGTGCTGGTATTGTTGGACGACACCTCGGTGACGAAAAATTCGTCCGAACCCACCTTTATTACCGCCTTCTGGTTATTGACGGTGGAAACTCGCGGGCTAGACAGTACGTGCACGTTACCCTGGGTGCTGAGCAGCGTGATCAGCGAGGCAAAGGTGCTCGATGAACTGCCCACGGCAAACAGGTTGGCGTAGGGAATATTACCGAGCTCGAGGTTGGAAGAAAGCACCGCGTCACCCGCCGCATCTAGCAGGGGTGCCCCGGCTTCATCCGCTAGAACTCGGCCGACGCCCCTGACCACGCCGGTATTTCCGATCGCAAGATCGCGGCTGGACGATATCGCGGCCCAGTCGATACCCGACTGGAAGCTGTCGTTGAGATCGACCTCGATAACCTTAGCTTCCAGAATTACCTGTCGCTGCAGGTTATCCTGGGCGTTATTGAGATAAGCTTCGACATCACGAAGTTCTCCCGGCATTGCACGCACAATGACCAGCCCGGCGTGACGGTCAACCACCACCGAGCGTCCTTGCCCATCGCCAACAATCGAAACCAGCGTGGCCCGCAGCTCAGACCAGAAATCTGCCACGCTACTGGTGCTTATACTGCTTGATTTTAGCGACTTGCTCGCACCCGAGTTGTCATTATTGTTGCTGTCCTCGCCATTCGAACTATCGATCTGACCAGAACTGACGGTCATCAACGATTCTCCGGCGCGACTGACATTGAGATAATTAACCGCGAATATTTTTGACTGGATACGCGCCGGCAGCACGATATAACCGCTGCCGTTTTCCCTGAATTCGTAACCATAGACTTCACGGGTCAGCTGCATGACCTCAGCCACTGTCACATTCTTCAAATCGAGCGAGATTTCGCCTTCGACGCTCGGGTGAACCACCATGTTGATATTGGTATCCTTTACCAGGCTCATGAAAAACAGCCGGGCTGGCGCCTTCGAAACCGAAATATCGAAGGCTGTTTCGAACTTTAGATCTTCATTCAGGCCGGGTACAGCGATGCCGCTACCGGGGACCAGTTGATCGAGTATTTCATCAGGGGTCGATTCAGCTTCGGGGATTACTATCGCGGCAGCCTCAGTTAGAGCATCGTCGATGCTTTGCCGATTATGCTGCGCAGCCTCCTGACTCTGCGTTGAGGCGCAGGCGCCAACAAGGCCCGACAGCATGATAATACACAGGTATCGTTTAATCATAAGTCACTCTCGACAGCTTCTTTCTTGATAGCTGTTAATTCATTGTCCAGGCTCAAATTGATAATCTTGCCCTTGCGTACCAGGCGCGCGGTAGCTCGCGTCAGCTTGACCAGTTCGGCGCCCCGGATGCGGTCGCCAACGGCAAGCATCTGATCATTGATGATTGCGATTTTACGATCCTGGGCATAAAGGATTGATGTAAGTTGCAGGGATTCCTGTTTCGGTTTCCCCAACTTTGCTTTGGTTGTCGTGGGTTTGCCAGCCCATTTGGCCTGGCGAAATTTCTGTAACGCAAACGGTGGCGGCTTCATCGGGTCACGCAGTTCCTGCGCCGAGGCCAAGGTACTGAAACCAGGAAATCCAGGCGCCAGCAGGGCAATTATGACGATGTAAGTTGAATTGATGCGCAACATTTAGATCCCAACCCATTCCTTGCGCGTCGACAAGGTCGAAATCACTACCTTGACAGTGGCTTTCGGATATTCGTCGCTTGCAATTTCAATCTCGTCCCAGAGCAATTTCCAGTCCAGCGCTTCCAGTGTCTGCATATACCTGAGAATATCGAGGTAACTTCCGGCAAACTCGATTTCAAGCACGTGCCGATAGATGCCAGCTTCGTCGGGTTCCTCTTCATTATCCGAGGGGATGGCGGGTTTCACTTCACGACGTTTGAGGCTTAACAACTTCAGGCGTGAATCCTTGTAAATCAATTGATTCATTAACTGGAACATCTTTTCCGGATCAATCAACTCGATCGTAGTCACCCGGAGTCGTTCCTCCAGCGCGGCCAAATCCCTGGCAAGCTTAACCAACTGAACTTCTTTCTCCTGCTGTACACCGGTTGCTATGCTCTGCTGTATGTCACGGATAATGGCACGCGCATTTTCAACATCGCGAGCAATACGTTGATTTTCTGTTTGCAGAACCTCGATTTCCATTATTCTTGGTGTCGCGTAATTACTCCACCACAGGAAACTGATTACGACGATTAACGAAATAGCAATCAATCCACGTTCACGCAGCGACTGAGCGTCAAACCGCCGCGCATATTGTTTCAGCTTGCTATTCATCGAAACCACCACTGGTAGCAATCTCAAAATCTACCTTCCAGTCGCTGTCCCTGGCTCGGCTCAACTGGAACAAATCGAAACGCTTACCCTTGAATATCGGCTCGGCGCTAAAACTGTCGAAGTAGCCAGGAACTTCCGTGGCGTTGAGCGCGCTACCCCTGATCTGAACGAAATTTTCCGCCAGACTAATCTGGTTAAGCCAGATATCATCGACATGCAGGTTGGACAAAGCGACCAGGAAATCGGAAAAACCCTGCCCCGATCCGAAACGGTTGGCATCGACAAAATTCAACACCTTCTTGCGTGCAGAAATCTGGCGTGCCGTGTTTTCAATCTTGAGATCGAGTCGATTATCTTCAAGCAGCTTGGCCAGCTCGGCATTGGCAGTTGCCAGTTCAGCCGTTATTTGATCCCTTTCCGCCTTGACTACCCGGTTACGTTGCTCAGCCTGTTCGAACTCGCGTTGCAACAGGAAACTCCATATTGCTACCGCGGCGATCACCAGCAACAACGTCGCAGCAACCTGAATCGCGGAGATCCAGAGTTTTTTCTCCTTGAAGCGTTCCTGGTAAAGGTTGATTTGCTGAACGATCACGAGGTCAGACCCCGCAAAGCAGCACAGTACGCATGGAAACAGTGCGGATCGAGTCCGGGACTGTCGAAGGTAATGAAATCGATATCGAAATTGGACAAATTCTGCAGGTACATCGCCATCTTTTCGGTCGCATTAAGCTGCGGATAAACAAGTAAATTGGTAACCACACCGATACCGTAAAAACTCTCGAAATAATCCACCGAACGCTGTATCTCGAGTAGCAATGCATCGAAGGTACTTTCATCTTCACTGGAAGCCAGTTCAAGCTGATCGATACCGATCGGGAACTCACGCGACACGTAGAGATCGGTGTCGTGATAGACGCTCAGTAAGCCGTTGCCGGCGGACAGTGTCAGCAGCGCCAGGCTTTGCTCCGCACTATGTTGCACGACCTCGAGGTTAGAGCGGACCAGTTCGTGAACGTCGAGTGCATTCAGTTCCAGGGCCGTAGCCTTGATACTCTCTACATAGCTACTGATGACGGCTTCCCGGGCTGCAACCACTCCTACCTGCTGTTGTTTGTTCTTGCTGGAAACCGGCATCGGATAACTATCGACCACCGCATGGGTAACGTCATAGTTGATCAAGTCCTTTATCTTCCAGGTCAACGCCTGAATCATCTCGGAATCTTCGACTTCAGGCCTCTCGACCTGATAAATATCACAGTCGTCGTTCGCAACCAGGCAGTTACAGGGCGTCTTCTGCAGGTCATTATCGTTCACCCAATCCTTCAGAGCCTCGACCTGGGCCTCCTGCCCGGCAGCTACGACAAATTCGCTGCGGATGATGTCACCCGGATTATTTTTTCCAGTTCGCACCTGAGCTACTGCGATTCCGTCGTGCTGAAATTCAATTCCGATCTGAGACTCTTTTTTCGCTGTGGAAAACAGGCCCACGTTTTACTCCGAGTGTTATCGCTAAATTTATGCAAGTTACGTTAGATCTATGCAAGTTATGCGCCAAGGGAGCGGACTCACTCCTGCTCCTTTCGTAAATGAAAAACTTCCGCAGCAACGCGCGAAAGGTGCAGACTCTATTCTGATCAAATTTTACCCTAGAGTTTGCTTAAGAAAATCGCTATAACTTATTGTCATTGTTGAAAATATTAGTTCATAGTAGGGTTATTTCAAGTTATTAGCTAAAATTAACTTCAACATGATGCACATTGTCCTTTTCGAACCAGAAATCCCGCCAAATACCGGTAATATAATGCGCCTCGCCGCAAATACCGGATTCCAGTTGCATTTGATCGAACCGTTGGGATTTGAGCTTGACGATAAACAATTGAGGCGCGCCGGCCTCGACTATCGCGAATGGGTCGATACGAACCGTTATAGCAGCTATCAGGAATTCATAAATACATGTAAATTCAATGACTTATATGCTTTTAGCACCAAGGCGAGCAAAACCTATAGCGAGGCATCGTTCAGTCTAGAAGATGCACTTTTATTTGGTCCCGAAACTCGCGGCCTGCCATTGGAAATTCTAGAGTCACTGGATGGCGACCACAAACTGCGCATCCCGATGACGACGACCTCGCGCAGTCTGAACCTGTCAAATACGGTCTCGATCGCTGTCTACGAAGCCTGGAGACAGCAGGGATTCAAGTGCTAGATCAATTTACTCGTGACCCTGGGGACGGTTTTCGAGATCGCGCACCGCATCGCGGGGATCCTTGTCTTCGTAGAGCACACGGTAGACTTCCTGAATAATCGGCAAGTCGAGGCCAAGCTGCGCCGCCTTGTTATAGATCGCTTTTGCCGCACGCAACCCTTCAACGGTTTGACCGACTTCGATCTCGGCCTGCGGCACAGTTTTACCCTGTCCCAACGCCAAACCGAAGCGTCGGTTACGGCTCTGGTTATCAGTACAGGTCAGGATAATATCGCCAAGTCCCGCCAATCCCATCATGGTCTCCTGGTGAGCGCCTAGACTGGTTCCAAGGCGCATGATTTCCGACAATCCACGCGTCATCAGGGCAGCACGCGTATTGGCACCGAAACCCAGCCCGTCGGCAACCCCGACCGCTATCGCAAGCACGTTCTTCAGCGCCCCGCCAAGTTCGACGCCAACGATATCCTCGGTCGTATAAGCGCGAAAATGGTGGCCACGAAGGCGCTCGGCAAAGGCCGCCGTGGTCTGCGCATCATTACCGGCGCAGGCAATTGCCGCCGGCAGTCCCCGCGCCACCTCGGTGGCGAAGGTCGGGCCTGAAATCAAGCCATAGCGATGCTGCGGAAGCTCCTGATCGATGACTTCATGCAAAAGCAGGCCGGTTTCAATCTCAAAACCCTTGCTGGCCCAGAACAGGGCCTGATCTTCACTTACCAGTGGTTTTATTTGTTTCAGCAAGGCACGAAATCCCTTGCTCGGGATTGCGATTAGCAGAAAAGGGGCATTCGAAACGGCGAGTTCGAGCTTTGCAACCGGATCAATATTGTCAGAAAGTTTAAAACCGGGGAGATAGTCTGTATTTTCGCGCAGCGCTTGCAAACGTTCGATGTGAGCGGATTCATGACCCCAGAGCCTGACCTGTAATGCGTTGCGCGCTAGTTGGATCGCGAGCGCAGTCCCCCAGGATCCCGCGCCAAGCACGGCAACAGTTTCAGTCATCGCACTTAATGCGGTGCGCCGGTTTCGCCCTGCTGTTCCTGATTTTGCTGCAGGTGCTGTTGATAAAGTGCATCAAAGTTAACCGGGGACATGGTGAGAGGCGGGAAGCCTCCGCGTACCGATAAATCTGAAACAACTTCACGGGCATAGGGGAACAGGATAGTCATACACTGACTGCCTAGCAGAAACTTTTTTTGCTCATCGTCAAAACCACCAATTTCAAACAAACCAGCCTGATGAACTTCGACCAGGAACGCGGTAGTTTCTTCATGCGATACGGTAAGGGTAACGCTCAGCACAACTTCGTAGACGTCACCATCGATATGCTTCTGATCGTTAGTCAGATTCATTTCTATTTTCGGATTCCATTTTTTAAAACTGAACGACTGTGGAGATGTCGGGGATTCAAAGGATGCATCCTTGACGTAGAGTTTCTGGATGCCGAACTGCTTTTTGGGTTCTGATGTTTCGTTCATGTGTTATTTTTTACTCACTGGTAAGTGGGCATCCTGCCAGGCCAACAAACCGCCATTCAGGCTGTAAACCTTGTCAAAACCATTCTTGCTAAGTTCCTTGCAGGCGATACCGGCACGTGCACCCGATTTACAATAAACCAGCAGGGTCTTGTCTTTAAATTTCTCCAGTTCACCGACGCGTTTTGCTACCGCGCCAACCGGAATCTGGATCGCCTTGGCGATTTTCCCGCCGACTGTTTCCGAGGGTTCGCGTACATCAAGCACGACGACATCCTCTTGATTCATCAACTGTACCGCGGCGGCTGGGGTAAGGCTCGCAAAACGCTGGGTTGCAATTTTCATTTCATTGAAAAAAACCAGCGCCAGCAATACCGCAAAGGCCACCACCAGATACGGGTGATTGACCGCAAATTCAGTAATTTGAGTTAACATAAAAGCAGGAAAAACGAGCCGTTAAAGATAAATATTCAGTCGGCGGTGCAAAACACTTCCTGCATCATTCCAATGAGTCGCAGCGTGCGTTCATCACCGACACGGTAAAAAACCTTGTTCGCATCC
>CALJYH010000033.1 GCA_937984095.1 uncultured Gammaproteobacteria bacterium
TAAGGGGTGGTTGGCTCGAAATCAGCTGCAACCTGATGATGATAAAGGTCGGTAATGGGTGCCAGCGGCCAGGGGGTATTGAGCTGATCGAGATTTTGAATGATATCGTGATCGAAGGATGAGATCAGAATCCAGGGCAGGTTGCGTGGCGTTTCCGGTTCGGGATACTGATCGAGAAGCTGCAGTAACAGCTCAAGGTTTGTTATCGACTTGATTTCAATATTGATGGGCATCTTGCCCCAGTAAAGATCAAGCACCTGTTTCAGCGTCGGTATGGCTTCACCGTTGCTCAGATGTATGGCAGATAGATCGGTGTGGTCCTCGAGCAGGCCGGGCGTTCCAGTCAGGCGTTCGAGGTCGCTGTCGTGAAAAACCCAGAGCTCGGATGAATGCTCGCGGATATCGAGCTCGACCGCATCGATATCCAGCGTCAGTGCATATTCAAATCCCTCGAGGCTGTTTTCCAGCTTTTCACCAGCGGCGCCACGGTGACCGATAATGTAAAAGTCTTCATTTAAACCTGACATAAATATTTCCTTGAACCCATTGCAGACAGCGAAATTTAAACCTTGAACTATACTCGCGGTGTTGTATTTGCAGAACCAGCAAGATGGCAAAAATAGATCCCGATCCTGAAAACCAGTTGACGCTGGACGATAAGATAATAGAACAACTCAAGCAAGATATGGGTGAAGACGCCGAGATGGTGATCGAGTCTTATGTCGAGTCGATCGATGAATTTTTATGCGATATTGAAAACAGTACCTTCAGGACTCCCAGTGACGATCTGCATCGCTGGGCACACACCATTAAATCCTCCGCTGCGAGTATCGGTGCCATGCGACTCGCGCACCTGGCCGCGCAAATGGAAAACTCCTACCGAGACCGCAAACAAATCGATCTTGGCGAGCAATTGCAACACATGCAACGCGAATACGAGCGTGTTAGCGCCAGCATCGAGAAAATAACCAGCGCCTGAGCGACTGGAATTCTAGGCGGCCACGGATTAGGCTACTCGGCGATGATTTACGCAATCGCAATAATCCTGCTATTGATCCTGATCTACGGCCCGCAACTGTGGGTGCAATGGGTATTGAATCGGTATAACCGCAAGCAGGAAGAAAATTTTCCAGGAACCGGCGGTGAACTCGCGCGCCATTTGCTTGATCGCTACGACCTGCAGGAAGTTAAGGTCGAGATATCCGATTTGGGGGATCACTACGACCCGATGACGCGCGCTGTGCGGCTCACACGAGACAAGTTCGATGGCAAAACCCTGACCGCGATTACCGTGGCGGCCCATGAATGTGGTCATGCCTACCAGCATGCCGCCGTGGAACCGATGTTCATGCTGCGCACCCGGCTGGCATCGATTTCCGTTACCGCCCAACGTATTGGGTCCTTCCTGCTATTCGCGGCGCCATTCGCCGTGTTGGTAACGCGGCTTCCGTCGGCTGCCGTGTTTAATATAACGGGTGCGTTCCTTATCATGGGATTCGCAATCATCATGCATTTATTGACGCTACCGGTCGAGATCGATGCCAGTTTTAAAAAGGCATTGCCGCTATTGTCGTCCGGGTACCTGTCGGAAAAACAGATGCCGGCGGCGCGTTCGATATTGCGGGCGGCCGCCTGGACCTACGTCGCCGCTTCTCTCGCCACGCTACTTAACTTCTGGCGCTGGCTCGCGGTCCTGCGACGCTAGTTTTCCTGTGCTCCCATCTTGCCTTCTTAATAGATAGCTAATGCAGTATTCCTTCATGCCTGGGATTAACTTTATTCAGGGTTAGAAGAATTTCTACACTTGCTTTGACTTTTTATTTGTATACAATTTGTATATTTTAAAAATGCAGGGTCAAAGCATGGATAAACAAGCCATCTACGACGATCTTAAAAGACAGATTCTGACGCTGCAGCTCGAACCGGGTACTGCACTCGATGAAGCCAGGCTGAGCGAGCAATACAAAATATCGCGCACCCCGTTACGCGAGATATTGCGTGGACTGGCCGGCGAGGGCTGTGTCGAAATTATCAGTAATCGAGGTGCTTACGTGTCTTCCATGGAGTACAAGGTGTTGCGTGATTTTTTTATAACCGCACCGATGATTTATTCCGCGATAGGAAGACTGGCCGCACAGAATGCAAAACCCGGGCAAATTCAGAAAATCCGTGAGATCCAGGAAAAGTTTCGTGTCGCGATAGCGATCAAAGCGAGTGCTGACATGGTCTACTGGAACCAGTGTTTTCACGCGCTGATGGGTGAAATGGCGGATAACCCCTACCTGAAACCCAGTTACGATCGTTTACTGATCGACCATGCGCGCATCAGTCAAACCTTTTATCGTCCGCGTGACCAGGAAATGGAAGAGCGCATGTATAGCGCCCTTCGGCATCACGATGAAATGATTGCAGCGATAGAAGCAGCGGACAGCCAGCGCATTGTCGACCTGATTGTCGAACACTGGGAGTTGTCGCGTGATTTAATCGAACATTTTGTTAAACCCGATCCGCTTGCTTTTGAGATGACGTCGTCGAATTCATAAACCAGGATTTTAGCAATGAAATTTGAAGGTATTTACACCCCGGTAATAACGCCGTACCGGGAAGACTTTAGTATCGATTATGAGCGCCTCGCAGAAGTCGTCGATTTCCTGATCGAGGCCGGGGTCCATGGCATCATCTCGGCCGGCACCACCGGAGAGTACTACGCACAATCGATGGAAGAACGCGTCGAGCTGATGAAGTTTATCAAGCAGCAGATCAAGGGGCGCACCAGTTACATCGTCGGTACCGGAGCGATTCGTACCGAGGATTCGATCGAGTATGCCAGGGCCGCGGTCGAGGTCGGTGCCGATGCCTTGCTGGTGGCAACCCCGCCCTATGCACTCCCAACCGAACGTGAGAACGCACTGCACGCGCTTGCCATCGATCGCGTCGCGAACCTTCCGATCCTTCTCTACAACTACCCCGACCGAATGGGCGCTCATATGGGTGAAGAATATCTTGACCGCGTCGGCCGTTCTCCCAATTTCTGCGCGATCAAGGAAAGCTCGGGAAACCCGAACCGGGTACACCTGCTGGCGCGGGACTATCCTCATATCCAGTTGTCCTGCGGCATGGATGACCAGGCCCTGGAATTCTTTGCCTGGGGCGCGCGCTCCTGGGTTTGTGCCGGGTCCAATTTTGCGCCCGAGATTCACATTGGGCTTTACCAGGCCTGTGCAGTCGAGGGTGATTTCGACAAGGGACGCAAAATCATGTCGGCAATGATGCCGTTAATGGCTGTGCTGGAGCAAGGTGGTAAGTTTATCCAGTGCGTCAAGCACGGCATGACCGGTCGTAACCTGCCCTCGGGGCCGCCGCGCAGGCCGTTGCAACCGCTTAATAAAGATGACAAACGATCGCTCGAACAGGTGATTCGCGTGATGAATACAACTTTTGCAGATATCCAGGAGGGTAAAGGCTAATGACCCAGTTACTCACCCGCGCCGAATACCAGGCCATCGCACAGGACTTGAACCTGCCTTGCAATGCATTTATCGATGGCAAGTTCCAGGCTGCGAGGTCAAGAAAGACGTTTGCCTCAATCAATCCTGCTACTGGCAAGACGATTGCTAAGATCGCGGCCTGTGATGCCAGGGATGTCGATTTCGCCGTGAAGAAGGCGCGCGAGGCCTTCGACGATGGTCGCTGGAGCAAGATGCATCCGAGCGAGCGCAAAGCGGTATTGATTCGACTCGCAAAACTGATGAAACGTAACAGTCACGAGCTCGCGGTCATGGAAAGCATCGATTCCGGCAAGCCGGTACGGGACTGTGAAACCATCGATTTGCCGGAGACGATCAATTGCCTGATCTGGCATGCGGAGGCGGTCGACAAGATTTACGATCAGTCGGCGCCGGTGGGTGACGACGCGATGGCGATCGTGGTGCGCGAACCGGTCGGCGTGGTCGGATGCGTGTTGCCGTGGAATTTTCCGATGCTGATGATGGCATGGAAAATTGCACCATCACTCGCGGCTGGTAACGCGGTGATATTAAAACCTGCCGAACAAACCAGTCTGACCGCGTTGCGCATTGCTGAGCTTGCACTCGAAGCGGGCCTGCCACGCGGCGTATTGAATGTTATTCCCGGCATGGGCCCCGCTGTTGGCGAACCAATGGGAAGGCACCCCGGGATCGACATGCTGTCGTTTACCGGCTCGACTGAAACCGGCCGCCGTTTTCTGCAATATTCGGCCGATTCGAACCTCAAGAAAATCGTACTCGAATGTGACGGCAAGAATCCGGCGATTGTACTCGAAGATGCAGAAGACCTGGATCTCGTCGCCGAGCATGTCGTTAATGGCGCCTTCTGGAACATGGGTGAAAACTGTTCGGCGAGTTCGCGTCTGATCGTGCATGAAGCGGTCAAGGACCAGCTGATGAAACGTATAATTGCGCGCACGCGCAGCTGGAAAACCGGGGACCCGCTCGACCCGCGTCACCACCTCGGCGCACTGATCGACAAGGAGCATTTCAAAAAAGTGTCCGGCTACCTGAGAAAAGGCAAGGCCGTTGTCGGCGGCAAGACCGAGCAGGGTTGCTACGTTTTGCCTACCGTAATCGATGGCGTTAAGCCTGCCGACAGGCTCGCCCGGGATGAGGTTTTCGGTCCCGTACTCGCGGTGATCACGATACGTTCTACCGACGAGGCGATCGCGATTGCGAACAACACTGATTACGGTCTTGCCGCGAGTGTGTTTAGCGCTAACGGCAAGCAGGCGCTGCGGGCCGCGCGCGAAATCAAGGCCGGGACCGTAACCATTAATTGTTTTGGTGAAGGTGACATCACGACTCCGTTTGGTGGTTACAAGCAATCGGGTTTCGGTGGGCGCGACAATTCGCTACACGCGCACGATCAGTACACGGAACTGAAAACCATCTGGATTGACCTGAGTGATCGTAACGACGCTGACCTGGTAGACTAGTCGGGCCGATGATCCGAGTCGAAATAAAACCGGCCGATCTCGGTGAGAGCGGCTGGAATGCGATTCTGCCATCGCGTGTGGCAACCTCCGCCCTTGAGCGTGATATCGAATGCGATTACCTGGTGGTCGGGGCCGGTTTCGCCGGGCTGTCTGCCGCGCGACGAATCACCCAGCTCGAACCAGGTGCAAGCATCGCAATTCTTGAAGCACAGCAGGTTGCATCCGGACCGGCCGGACGTAACTCCGGTTTCATGATCGATCTTCCCCACGCGCTGGCAACCGGTCGTTATGGCGGCGAAAACTCGCAGGATTTACGCAACATCAGGATGAACCGTGCGGCCATCGCTTTCGCTGCAGAATGTGCGCAAAGCTTCGGCTTTTTGGACGAAGCCTTTGATCCCTGTGGAAAGATCAACGCTGCCGCAAGCCAGGTGGGCCTCGAGCACAACACCTCCTACGCGCGTCATCTCGAGGCCCTGGACGAACCCTTCGAGATGCTTGATGCGGTTGCGATGCAGGGCATTTGCGGTAGTGACTACTACCACGGTGGACTGAAGACACCGGGGACCGCGATAATACAACCCGCCCTGTATATACGTAGCCTGGCGGATGCGCTGGTCGAGCAGGCTGGCTGTCAATTATTCGAGAACTCTGCGCTGCTCGAGCTATCACGCAAAGGTGAGCATTGGCTCGCCGCTACGGCAACAGGGTCGGTGACGTCGCAGCGTGTAATTCTCGCGGTTAATGGCCTGATCGAAACCTTCGGCTTTTACCGGCATCGCCTGATGCATATTAACCTGTACGCGTCGATGACCCGTGAACTCAGCCGTGAAGAGATCGACCAGCTCGGTGGAGATGCGCGCTGGGGATTCACGCCGTCAGACCCGATTGGCTCGACGGTGCGCCGTATCGATGGCAGTGGGGGAACGCGACTGGTGATTCGCAATCGCTGCACCTATGAGCCGCATTTAAGTCTGCCCGCAGATCGTCTGCAGCCCATTGCGGACGATCACGCCCGAACCTTCTATCGACGTTTTCCGATGCTGAAACAGGTCGAGATGGAGTATTGCTGGTCCGGCCGGTTATGCCTGAGTCGCAATGATGTCTGGGCCCTGGGTGAGCTCGAACCGGGATTGTACAGTGCCTGTTGTCAAAATGGCCTTGGTACCACGCGCGGTACTATCGCTGGCATTATTGCGGCCGAGATGGCCTGCAATAGTAGTGATCGAAGTCTGGTACCCGATTATGTTCCCGAAACTTTACCCCAGCGACTTTTTCCAGAACCCTTTATGACCCTGGGTGCGCGCAGCTTGATCAAATTGAAGGAATGGCGTGCCGGTAAAGAGCTTTAACCGGATGTGACCGGCTACAGGTCCTTGTTGCCCATCGTGAACTTGGTCCCAGGCGGTCGATTGGCAGTCATTTTCTGCCCGCGCAGACTCAGGATGCGGTGCTGGTCTAGCAGCAGTTGATATAAAAACATTAATTCATCCTGGGCTTCGACGGGAAATCCTTCACGCCGTTTGCCACCTTCTACCAGGATCAGTTCTTCAAGGTATTTTTTACCTTCCGAGTAACGCCATAAACCGGTGATGGTCTTTATTACGCGAGGGAAGGATTCGATAGCGGCGGGCTCGCCCGCACGCTTTCGCTTGAGCATTTCACTTTTGCGAAACAGCTGTTGCGCCAGGGCAGGGTTAATGACTCGGTTATCTACTGCCATCGGTTTGGGTACGTCGTCTAGTTACCTGTTTTATTCGGCCGGCATCTTGTCGACAGCCGAAAATTCTTTCCATTTATGCCACTTGTTTGACTGAAAAAGTATATCGTTATCGATACTAAATTCAATACGCTCAACTGGCTTATACATGATATTAGCAAAAGGCATTAAAAAAACACGATAAGATGTTGAAAAACAGTTATATTTCGCAAAATCCTTTTATCGAAACCAGGTATGGCGCGGTTTGCTAATAACCTTTACTGAAAACCCGATAATCTCGTGAAGCCATCGCAAAAGTACCAGTTGTTGATGGAGCAGGGTGGATTTGTCATCGATACAGCGCAGCAACGCTCGGTTGCATTGCTCGATGGCCTGTATCAACGGGTGGTTGAAGCCCGCCCGACGGGCTGGTGGCGGGGCCTGCTATCGAAGCAGGCTAAATGGCCAGAAATTAAAGGTCTGTATTTTTGGGGCGGCGTCGGTCGTGGTAAAACGCTGTTAATGGATATTTTTTACCAGTCGTTACCTGCAGAAGTGCCCAGCGAACGCACGCATTTTCACAGTTTTATGAATCGAGTCCACGCATCGTTGCAGCAACACGGGAATATCGAGAATCCGCTGCAACAGGTGGCGCGAGACATTGCCGCTAAAACCCGGGTGCTATGCCTGGACGAATTCGTGATTATCGATATTGGAGATGCCATGATAATGGCGGGTTTGCTGGAAGCTCTATTCGCCGAGGGGGTGATGTTGGTAACCACGTCCAATGCGGCACCGGGTAATCTCTATCACGATGGATTGCAACGCGCCCGGTTCCTGCCGGCAATCGACCTGATTACTCGCAACTGTGATGTCGTCAAGCTTGATGGTGAGCAGGATCACCGCCTGCGGTATCTGCAACAGACTGATTTGTACTCGGTGCCACACGATGCCGAAATTGAATCGAGTATGCGTGATTATCTCGACCTCCACGTAGCACCGATGCAGCTCCAGCAACAGGAGTTAAACATCAATGGACGTGATCTCGCCCATCAGTATTGCGCCGAGGACACGGTCTGGTTCAGTTTTGCCCAGCTCTGCGAAACCACGCGCAGTCAAAATGATTACCTCGAGCTGGCGCGATTTTTCAATACCCTGATCCTGACCGATATCCGTCAAATGGACAAAAGCAGTGACGACGTTGCACGGCGCTTCGTGCTACTCATCGACGTATTGTACGATCACCACGTCAAGTTGATATGTAGTGCTGCGGCCCAGCCTGATCAGCTCTATCTCGGCAACCGGTTAAGATTCGAGTTCGAACGTACCGCGAGTCGCCTGATCGAAATGCAATCCCGGGAATATCTTGCGCAGGCTCACAGCCTGCAGTAATTCCGGTTACCACTTAAACCATGCGAGCAGGCCTCCGTGGTCGGAGAAATGGTAGTCGATTCGGCTGAATGCGATGGTTTCCACTTCGGCGCCGAAAGACTGGTTGACAAACATGTAGTCGAGCTGCTGTTTTTTCTGGCGAAATATGAACGAGTAACGCTTTGGCGCGGGTATCAATTCGGTCAGGTCAACCAGGTCGGGCTCTATCAGGTCACGTGCTGGCAACCGCACCGCGCTATTGTCGGGATTACCGCGGATGATACCGGCGACATCGACATGCTTGTCCCCCGGTGTCAACGCGTTGAAATCTCCGAGCAGTAATAGCGACTCTCCCTGCCGGGATTGCTGAAAGCGGTTACTCCAGGCGGCGATAGTTTCGGCCTGTTGCAGACGCTTGCGTCTGACACGTTCACCTTTCTTCCTGCTGTCAATTCCCCGCATCGAACGCAGATGCACGTTAAGTAACGAGATACAGTTCTCGATATAGCAGGCCTCCAGGTAGAGCGGGGGACGTGTAAATAATGGCTGATCGGTCATTTTGAATGCCTTGTTTGCAAACAGTTGATCGACTTTCTTTATTTCCAAGCCGAAACGCACCAGGTATGCGAGGTTAATGCCGGAAACATCCTGTCCGGGGATTAATATCGGGCGATATCTCGCCTGGTAACGATTCCAGATTTCAGTGGCGATTTGCTGCAGGACGTTCAGATTTTCGACTTCCTGTAAGGCGATGATATGCGGTAACCCGAAGTGATCACCAAATTTTTTGGCGGCGTATTTTACCCGCTTTCGAAAGCGATTTTGGGATACTACCTGTTCGTTGTTGCCATCGTCGATGTTGTCGAACAGGCGATCCATGTTCTGGCTTAGCACGCGGATCGAATCTGCACTGGCGACCGGCGCAACCAGCGCCAGCAGCAAGACCAGGGTCCAGGGGTTCAGCCTGTTTAACAGGAGGTTTGTATTAGGGAAGCCCATTGCTCGAATAGTTCGGGATTACTCGCCGCGACTACCGAACGTGGTGTGAGCGTTTGTTTAAAAACAGGCTCGGCGTCGAAAGTTTCGCATTTTCCACCGGCTTCATGGAGCAATAACACCCCGGCGGTATAGTCCCAGATCCTTTCTCGCCCGTGCAGCAACAGGTTGGCGCGGCCTGCTGCCAGCCAGGCCCATTCAAGTGCACAGGTACCGATATTGCGCTGAGATTTGTAAGGCGTTTGCTGCACCAGGCCGGTACCCATTTCATTGCTGAGCCGCTTAAAATCGATAAAAGCGATACAGTTGCCGAGCATTTGAGGTTGATCGGGGCGTGTCAGTGTCTCGCCGTTTATCCAGAACCCCTGCCCCTTGATGGCACCGAAGAACTCCCGGCGATTAGGGTCATAGACAATACCGAGTACAATCTCTCCATTGCTTATCAGTCCGAGCGATACCGAGAATAAAGGCATCGTGGCGTGAAAATTGGTGGTGCCGTCGACCGGGTCGAGACACCAGTAATCCTGTTCACCCTGGAGGACTTCTAGTTGGTTTTCTTCACTCAACTCTTCACCGAGCATGGCCACATCCGGATAGCGCTCGGCAAGCGCTATGGTCAATGCCTGTTGCATCGCCAGATCCGCTTCCGTGACGATTGAGCCATCAGCCTTGTAGTCCGCGGTCGAGCAGGAATAGTGAATATCCAGACTACTGGCAGCTGCGTCGCGTATAATTTCCTGCACCGCAATCAGATCGGCGTAATCGTAGTTGATACTGGACAAAAATTGCTCCGGGTATGGAATTTAGATTTGAATCCTGTTCAGCTAACAAGTATAAACGACAGCAGTCAATTTGCCTTAACAAATACTATAATAAGCCCGTGAGCAAACCTTTCTTTCTGACCCGTCAAACCGCAAACCTGATGGAGGATTTCACGCGTGAGCTGAAAGCCGGTGCATCGCTGTTTTTACTCTATGGTGACACGGGGGTCGGTAAAACGCGTTTGTTGCGGGAATTGAGTCAAAAGCGTATATCCAGTGGCAAAATTCACTGGGTCGATTTAAGCGCACACGAATCGGGCAATGAAACGCAGCAGCACAGCGGTGTGGAAATTGAGGCAATTTTTAATGCGGCAACTAACGGTGACATTATCATTGCCGACCATTTTGAATCGGCGCTTAAAAAGACCCGCCATCAATTGTTTCTAAGCTGGTCCACCGATGGAGCCGACAAGCAACTCAGCATGATCATTGCCAGCGGTTCTGAAGGCTTCAACGAGTTTCGCCAGCTCTCGCAGCAATACCAGGTGCGCGTGCATAGCTTCCAGCTGATGCCATTTAGTCCGGACGAAATTGAGGCTTTCCTTGGCTTTCACCTGTTTCCCGATCATCCGATCGGTCAGCTTTCCATCCCAGCAGACATGCGTAAGCAACTCGCGGCTACGCAGGGTGTCGTTGGATCAATCATCAAAATTGCCGAACGCGATGGTGCCCAGATCGGGTCGGCGCCAATGACAGACACTGAATCGATTCGCAAGGGCAGCAGAGTCATAGTCACGATACTAATTCTACTTGCGATCACGGCAGGCGTTGGCTGGTATTACCTGAGCAGTCAATACGACCCGGTAGAGGCGGTGGTGCCTGCAATTGCCAGCGAACCAGAATCCGTCGTGACTTCTGAACCGGCGTTTGAAGCTGAAATTCAGAGGGAAGCGGCTGCGGAACCAGAAGTCGAGGCGATAGACGAGCTCGAATCCGTAACCTCGACTCTGACCCAGGCCGAACTCGAAGCCGAGCCCGCGGCTGCGGTTGAAGTCGATCCCGTTACCGTAGTTGAAGCAGAGACAGAGACACCACCCGAAGTGGAAACGATGCCCGAGGTCACCTCTAATACGCCGGTTCAGATTGAACCGGAACCAGGCACAGCCTCAGATACCGACGCGGTGCTTGTTGAGGAAGTAAACCAGGAGGATGCAAGCGACACGGTGTTATCCAGTGCGGATAATTCGTCCAGTCAGACGGACGGGACTGAACTGACAGATGTGGCTCGTTTTCAGCAAGATCTGCAATTCTCGATGGACTGGATCAAGACCAAAGACAATAGTATCGGCACCATCCAGATATTGCTGCTGAGCTTTGCAGGCTTTGATCCGACTGCCTACTATGAATATATTCAGCACCTCGCAAACCAGCAGGTCGATGTCAGTAAAATTAGAGTTTTTAAAACTCTGACCGGCGGCAAGGAAGTTTACAGTGTGATCTACGGTGAGTACAAAAGCAGACAAGTGGCTGGCGAGTCCTTAAACAACTTGCCGCAGGCGCTTAAAAAAATCTCCCCGATCCGACGCAGCGTTGGTGGCATTTTGCAGGAAATGCAGCGACTCAGCGCCGTAAATTAGCTATATTTTGTCAGGCTTCGGAGATACGGTTTGAATTTACACTACGACATGATTGTGATTGGCAGTGGCCCGGCTGGCAAACGCGCCGCGATCCAGGCTGCCAAGGTTGGCAAGAAAGTGTTGCTGGTCGAAAAAAATGAAGTCGTGGGTGGTGTCACGGTTCATACCGGAACGATCCCGAGCAAGACCCTGCGAGAGACCGTTTTGTTTCTGTCCGGTTGGCGTCAACGTGGCATTTACGGCCGCAGTTACAAGGTTAAAGACCATATTACCGCGGATGATCTCAAACAGCGCCTGACGTCGACACTGGGTCACGAAATAGAAATCATCCAGCACCAGTTGATGCGCAACAATGTCGATATCGAGTACGGTCATGCTCGATTTACCGGGGAGCATTCCATTAGTGTCGAAGGTCATGAAGGTAAATTCAACGAGTTTACCGCCGACTATTTCGTTGTTTGTGTTGGCACCAGGACCCGCCGGCCGGACTCGGTCCCATTCGATGGTGATGCCATCATGGACAGCGATGAAATCCTGGAGCTCAATCGCATTCCGCGAAAAATGCTGGTTGTCGGTGGCGGTGTAATAGGGCTTGAGTATGCCACGATTTTCAAGGCGCTGGATATCGAGGTCACGGTACTCGAGACCAACGATTTCATTCTCGGCTTTGTCGACCGCGAAATTGTCGACGAGCTGATTCACCACTTGCGTGATTGTAATATCCACGTGCTGCTCAACGAGCAGATTAACAGCATCAACAAGTTCGATGATGGCAAGGTGGTGTGCAAGTTCAAAAGTGGCAAGAGCATGGCCGTAGATACCGTATTATTTGCTGCCGGAAGACAGGGCGTTACCGATGACCTGGCGCTCGAAACGGTCGGTATCGAGGCCGACAAGCGCGGTCGCATTCCGGTGAACGAGGATTACCAGACCGTGCAAGCGCATATTTATGCTGCCGGTGACGTGATCGGATTCCCGAGCCTGGCCTCGACTTCGATGGAGCAGGGCAGGCATGCGGCCTGTCACGCCTTCGGCGCAGAGGTGCACAGCCAGCCAGAGCTCTTTCCCTATGGCATTTACGCGGTCCCCGAAATCAGCATGGTCGGCCTGACCGAACAGGAGTGCACGCAGCGGGGTATAGCCTACGAAGTGGGCACCGCGCGCTTCCGCGAAGTCGCCCGTGGCCAGATCATAGGACTGCACGAAGGTATGTTGAAAATGCTGTTTTCGATCGAAACCCAGAAACTACTGGGGGTGCATATCATCGGTGAAGGGGCGACCGAGCTGGTGCATATCGGACAGGCCGTTATTTCGCTCGGCGGCACGCTAGATTACTTTGTGCAAACCGTGTTCAATTATCCGACCCTGGCCGAAGCCTACAAGGTTGCCGCGCTTGATGCCTACAACCGTATGACGTACTAAAAAGTCATCCCGACGAATCGGGATGACTTTTGGGATTAACGGTGATGGCGAACCAGTTTTCTGGATGACAGCAAAATAATGTTTTTGCCATTGCACGATAAAAATCCACTCAGGGTAATTCCATTTCAACTGGTTACCTTCAGCATTATCGTGCTGTGCGTAGTCGTGTTTCTATACCAGCAGATTTTACAGGGAGAACAGGAGCAGGCGTTTCTGCTCTCCTATGGTATGTTGCCTGCAGTGCTATTTGATCAGCGCGCACTGGCCCCGGAACTTGCGCTACTGCCCGCAGAATTGACGCTGTTGAGCTCGATGTTCCTGCACGTTGGCTGGATGCATCTCATTGGCAACATGGCATTCCTGTGGGTATTTGGTGATAACGTCGAAGACAGTATGGGACACTGGCGCTTCGTGCTTTTTTACCTGGCCTGCGGGATGATCGCAAGTTTGACGCACGCGCTGGCCCAGAGCGATTCAATCAGCCCCTTGATCGGCGCCAGCGGTGGTGTATCGGGGATCATTGGTGCCTACCTGATGTTGCATCCCCGGGTCAAGGTTATGGTGCTGGTATTGATGCGCATACCGATACGTTTGCCAGCCTACTGGATCATCTGTTTCTGGATCGGCCTGCAAGTATTCAGCATTGTTACCGGGGTCGAGGGCGACACCGCCTGGTGGGCCCATATCGGTGGCTTGATCGCCGGCGCGATCATGATTCCCTTCTTTAAACGCGATTCGGTGCCGCTATTCGACCGCGGCACCCGGCATTAGCATTGTTCCCAGGGTAAACCGTCGAAGCGCCAGCCACCGATGGTGCTGCGGTGATGATCGTCATCTAGTTCACCTTCAAAGCCGTGCACGATATTGTAAACGTGCTTGAAACCATGCCCGATGAGCAGGTTGCCGGCTTCCTCCGAGCGATTGCCACTGCGGCAAATCAGCACCACCGGGACACTGTCGTGCGCCGACGAGGCAATC
>CALJYH010000034.1 GCA_937984095.1 uncultured Gammaproteobacteria bacterium
CGGCAAGCCGTTCGACCTGGTGCCCGGCTACCCCCGAGTGGTGGGAACGCGTGATGGCAGCCGCAGCGATGCCACATTTCGGCGCCAGCTCGCACAAGGCATCGAACGCCAGGTTGAGTGCCGGGTAGGCAAATCCGTGAACTGCATCGATCGTAAGGGCCGCGGAACCGGCACGCTTCAGTATCGGCGTGGCGTGCCCGTCGACCTTGCCACTTTTCGCCTGGGCGGCGTAGGACGGAATGCGCGACGCACCATGACCCTGTTGGCCATCGGACTCAGCGGCGACGAGCGCTGCGGCCACCTGTTCGGCATTGGTTGCGCTTGTATCGTGCGCGACGAGGATCGCTTCGGTGAGCGCGTGCAACGAATCCAGGGAAAGGTTTACCGTGCTCATGGGGCTTCGCAGTCCGTCAAATGGCCATCCGGGAGGTTGCGCACAGTATAGACAGCCTGAATCGTCAAATCCATTGGCCAGCCTGACAGGTATTTACCACGACGAAATCCCTAATACCGATAATTGCCCGCCCTAGCGCCGGGTAGCAGGATATACCATCACCCGGCATTCTTAACCCGTCGAAGCCGACACTCATTGTAAGCCGTTTTAGTCAAAATCAAGTATGCAATACGATTCGGGCCAGTTGATTTATAATGCGGGGATTCTGACGGGGGCGGATCATGACGAAATTATATTTCATCCGCGCGGGCGGCTTGCTGATGATCATCAGTGGATTCGCGCTTGGCTACTCCTATATCTCCCACCCACATCACATGCCACCCGAAGTCATCGCATCGGCAAACTGGATACTGATACATAGTTTGTTTGCTGTTTCGCTGGTGCTCGGCCTGTTGGGCACTACGGCGCTTTATACAGTGACGGCACTGCGTACCGGCAGACTCGGACTGGTCGGTTTCGTGATGCTTTTTATCGGCATGATGCTGATTTTCGGGCTCGACTACTACGAGGTTTTTATCGCACCGTTCCTGGCAATAAATTATCCCGATGTGATAAACGATTTTGGCGCCGGCGACACTATGGGTATGGTGGCGTTTATCTTTCCCATCTCCGGATTGCTTACGGTTGTTGGCTACGCGTTGCTGGGAGCAGCATGGAAAAGATCCCGCATTATCCCCGGCTATCTCGCCTATATTCTGATCCTGTCCTCTCTCGCATTTGGTGTGGGCCTGAGCCCTGTGGGAGATTTAACCATTGCGCGTATTACCGCAGCTCTGTTCGGTGCTGCGCTGGTTGCGATCGGCATTAGCGCCATGCTACAAAATCAAAATTTTAGTGCCCATTCGAGCAAACAACCATGAAAGTTGTAATCGTCTCGTCACTAGTGACCTTCCTGGTCATGTTCGTACTGGCCGGCCTCTTTAACGGGTTGGTGATAAACGAATTTGTCACTGACAATATCGATTCCGCGATGTTGCTCGACTCCCCGGACCTCTCAATGATAGCGCTCGGCTACGCACTGCTCGCCTTACTCATGACCCTGATATATCCGCGCGTGGTGAGCCGCGCATCATACTCGGTTCGGTCTGGTTTTTTGTTTGGCATGGTAGCGGGAATCTTCTGGCTGCTACCTTACGCCCTGGTGCTGCACGGCGTCTACCGATTCCCATTGTTGGGCTTGTTGATAGATCCCGCCTGGGCCCTGCTGGAACAGGGTATCGGTGGAGCTATTATCGGGCTGGTTCACGCGAAGTTTTCAAAGCCAGAAAGCAGCAGCTTCTGAATGCCTTTTATGCGGGAGAAGCGGCTGTTTTGTAAGATTTTACCTGATCTCGGTGATTACATTAATCAGTAATGGAACTGGCCTTCCCACTCACCCTGACGAAAATCAATTTCGACACGTCCTGGAACCATGCCTGCAGCAAGGCCATGCGACAGGTCTTTACCCTCGGGATGGTTCAAGGCAAATTCTCGCGGGTCGCATACTGCTGATGCAATCGGTCGAAACGCGAGTGCGAGTTTGTGATTGACAGCTGTAGTATCGAACTCCACCTGTCGATGAAACAGTACTCTCTTTTTGACGACACAGGAGAAATATAATTGTAATTCGACGATCAATGGGTGGCGGTTGGACTGCAGAGCAGCCTCGGCGCGCCCAGTCCACCAGACCTCCACATCACGCTGGTTGACGCGCGCGGTTTGATGGTGCTGATACTTGTGTATGCAGCGATCCAGCCAGCGCAACGGGTTATCGATCGCAAAGTAACTGGCGCTTAAATTCAGCATCGACATTGCGCTAATCTACCACAGTGCCCCGGCATTGAGCTGGATGTCTTCCATGGTAATACCCAGCGCTTCATCGCGACACAAAAAGGCGGCCAGCGCACCGAGTTCCTGCGGCTGCACCAGGCGCTTCTGGGGTTGTTCGGCAACCAGGTTGCCGATTTCTTCGTTAACGCTGTGCCCGGCTTTACGCGCCTGAATTTCCATACTGTTATTAAACATCTCGGTTTGTACCCAGGTCGGGCTGATAACGACCGAACTAACGCCATGCGGGGCGCCTTCAAGCGCAACAGCGCGGCTCAATCCCAGCAAACCTGATTTGGATGCGCAGTAGGCAGCATGATCGGCAACGGCCGTGGTTGCCGCGGTAGAACCAATATTGATGATCCGCCCCCAGCGGCGTTCGATCATTTTTGGCAAACAGGCACGAATCATGCGGAATGGTCCGGAAAGATTGATATCGATGACATCGAGCCATGATTTTTCATCGTGACCGCAAACCAGTTCATGCGCGGTTACCCCTGCTGAATTGACCAGGATATCGGTATACCCATGTTTGTTTGCCAGCGCCTCGACAAATGCGCCTACACTATCGACATCGGCAACATCGAGCTTTTGATAAAAAAACGCGCCGCTAACAGCCGTCAGCTCCTCGATAACCGCCTCGGGTTGCCGGCGGGCACCGACCGCGATGGTCGCTCCGCGTTCAGCCAACGCGATTGCAATCGCCTTACCGATGCCGGCAAAGCCGCCGGTTATAATTGCGATCTTGCCTTCGAGATAACGCTCCACGGTTACCATTCACCGGTTGTCGGCATCGATACCCAGGGTTCAGTTGGTGCTAACGGCTCACCCTTTTGCAGGAGTTCAATCGAGATATTATCCGGCGAACGAAAAAACGCCATGTGTCCGTCGCGCGGCGGGACATTGATAGTAATACCGGCATCCAGCATTTTCTGACAAACGGCGTAAACATCATCCACCGCATAAGCAAGGTGACCGAAGTTTCGTCCACCATGATATTCCTCACCGTCCCAGTTGTATGTCAACTCGACCAGCGGCGCGCGTTCGGCCTTGACCTGCTCGAGGTCCTCCGGTGCCGCAAGGAAAACCAGCGTAAACTGACCTTCCTCGCTTTCATAGCGATCAGTTTCGACCAGGCCAAGCAAGTCCCGGTAAAATCCGAGAGATGCTTCGAGGTCGTGTACTCGCACCATGGTGTGTAGGTATTTCATCGGGATATCTCATTATTAAATTCGCCACGTATTATGTCATAGCTTTTTGAGACTGGTAAGGCAGCCTCGAATTCACTAACATCGGTCTAAATTACTCGGTAAGCGCCATGAAATTCAATCCAAACGTAGTTGATTGCGCAGCGGCACCAATCGCCGAAGCCTGGTCCTGGGTAACAAATCCACAGTCCGAAAACCTGATCGACATGTGCCAGGCGGTGCCGGCGCATCTGCCACCACAGTCGCTCAGGGATTATCTCGGAGACGCGATCAAGGCAGGCGAAGGCGCTACCTACACCGATATCCGTGGCATCCCCCCCTTGCGTGAGGCATTGGCCGGTAATATCAGCGAGCGTTACCAGGGATCCGTCACTGCCGATGACATCCTGATAACGGCGGGCTGCAACCAGGCGTTTTGCTCGGTTATCGATACCCTGTGTGAGGCTGGTGACGAGGTCATCGTACCGCTACCCTGCTACTTCAATCACCAGATGTGGTTAACGACCCGAGCCGTGGTGCCACGCTACCTGTCATTTAATGCCGAGACCGCAATGCCCGATCCGGGCGAAGCAAACTCGTTGATAAACGAGCGTACCCGGGCAATCTTGCTGGTAACACCAAACAATCCGAGCGGTGCTATTTACAGTCACGAATGTATCGAACAATTTTTTAAACTTGCTCAAGAGCATGGACTCGCCTTGATCATGGATGAAACCTACCGTGATTTCATCGATATCAATCAGCTACCGCATCGACTGTTTTCACGACCTGACTGGCGTGAAACCCTGGTTCATTTGTACAGCTTCTCCAAGGTCTTCAGTCTTACCGGTTTCCGCACCGGAGCCGTTGCCGGGAGCCAGGCACTGCTCGATCAACTTAAAAAAATTCAGGATTGCACAGCAATTTGTGCCCCGCATGCAGGCCAGCTTGCGGCAGTTTACGGCCTGCAGAATCTACGGGCCTGGAAACTGGAGAAATCCGATGAACTGGCGCACCGTGCCATTGCGATCAGGCAGGCTTTCGATCACGCCGATCTGAACTACCGCCTGATCAGTGCCGGTGCCTACTTCGCCTATATCGAGCATCCGTTCGAAGCACCGGCTCGTGATGTCGTCAAACGTTTAATCCAGCAACACGAAATCATTAGCCTGCCGGGTAGCTATTTCGGCCAGGACCAGGAGCAATTCATCCGCTTTGCCTATGCCAATGTGCATGAAAGGCATTTCGATGATGTGATCCAGAGATTGATCGCAAGCCAGAAATTATGAGGTTACTAGTATGCATAAACCGATAAAAGGTGCCTGCCTCTGCGGCCAGGTACAATTCCAGGTCAGCGGACCCTTCGACGAATTCCATCTCTGCCATTGCAGCCAGTGCCGGCGTTCTACGGGAACCGCCCATGCATCCAATATATTCACCAGCGCCGACCGCATCGAATGGCTCGCCGGCGAGGAATTGATCAAACGTTACACACCCGATAAGCCAGACGTTATCTCGAAGTGCTTTTGTACGCATTGCGGCTCGTTGGTGCCCTACACCAGCCTGAAAAGCGGCAAACTGGTCATTCCTGCAGGCTCATTGAACGAAGATCCAGGTATTGAACCGGAAGACAATATCTTCTGGCGCGACCGGGCCGACTGGTATGACGCCGGCCTGGGTGCGCAGCATAAGGAACAGGGTCCCGACGAATGAACCTTTAACCCCCAGTACAGTCACAAAATGAATAACAAGATAAAGGAGTCACCATGGTACGAGTAGCCATTTTGCTGCTGGTTTTCTGCGGCAGTCTAGCTGCTGGCGAACCAGAAATTGAAACCATCAATGATTCCGAATTTGCGTTCGATATAAGCGGTAGCAGGATCAGCGTCGAAATCCGTGACCGCGTATTACGTGGCAAGAAAGACATGCTCCTCGACTGGGTGCTCTACTCGACTAAAACCGTGCAACACTACTACGGTCGATTTCCGGTAAAAAGTGTGCATATCAAGCTGCAGGTTACCGGTGGTCACGCGGTACGTTTTGGCCAGGCCTTCGGCGGGGAATCGCCCTCTTTGCGTATCGTGGTCGGTGAGAATATAACGCCGGAAATGCTGCGCAAGGACTGGATTATGGTGCATGAAATGGTCCACCTGGCGATGGCCGATGTGCCTTATGAGCATCGTTGGTGGCTGGAGGGACTGGCGACCTACGTCGAGTCGATAGCACGCGCGCAACGCGGTCATCTCAGCGAGGCATTCGTCTGGAATGGTTTCATCAACCGTATGCCCCAGGGACTGCCAAAGAACGGCGACCGTGGACTGGATCAGACTCCGACCTGGGGCCGCACCTACTGGGGTGGCGCCATCTTCTGCATGCTCGCAGATATCGAAATCCGAAAATTGACCGAAAACCGCCTTAGTCTGCGCGATGCCCTGCGTGGCGTTCTGGAGGCAGGTCTGTCGATGCATGCCAGTTCGAGCGCAATGCAGGTATTTGAGGCCGCCGACCGTGCAATCGGGGTTGACGTCCTGGTGCCGTTGTACCTGAAGATGAAAGCTGACCCCTACCCGATTGATCTCGAGGCATTATGGACGTCGCTCGGGGTTAGCCTCGAGAACGATCAAGTAGTGTACAACGATGCGGCACCATTGGCGCATGTTCGCAAAAAGCTGCTCAAATCCTAATCGATAAAATCCAGCAGTTGACGCCAGGCAGATAGCTTTTGTTCAAAGTCCATCCCCGCGTGCGCCGGACTAGTGGAGGGCATCCGCAGCAGCGTTAGCTCCAACTTCTCCGGCAGGTTCGGCAGTACCAATTGTTTGAAATACCTCTCCGCGGTGGCGCCGTTGAACAGAATTGCACGAATCTCGGGGAAACGTTTCAGCAGTCCAGGAAAATCATTGGCCCGTGCTGTTTTGGCATCGATATTTGAGTCCAGGCTGCCAGGCCGGTGACAGGCCTGTAAAGTGTCCCAAAGTATCAACGGATGCCTGGAAAGCTCTGCCACACGCTGCGAATAGCTGGCCGTGGGATCGATGCCAAACAACTCGGCCATGATTGCCCAGAATGCATTGCGGGGATGAGCGTAATACTGAAGGGCTTGCAATGAAGCAATGCCAGGCATACTGCCGAGTATCAGGATTCGGGGTTGACGACCAACGAGCGGCTCAAATGATCGAACCCGGGCCACACCACACCTACTTCTTCATTTGATCGAAAAATTCCAGATTGGTTTTACTGCTTTGCATACGCCCGAGCACAAATTCCATGGCTTCAATTTCATCCATCGAATGCAGAAACTTGCGCAGGATCCAGACCTTTTGCAATTCTTCTTGATCGATTAATAACTCTTCGCGACGAGTACCGGAACGGTTGATATTGATCGACGGGAAGACGCGTTTTTCAGCGATACGCCGGTCGAGGTGGATTTCCATGTTGCCGGTGCCCTTGAATTCCTCGTAGATGACTTCGTCCATCTTGGAACCGGTTTCGATCAGCGCAGTTGCGAGTATCGTCAGGCTACCGCCTTCTTCGATATTACGTGCCGCACCAAAAAAGCGTTTTGGGCGATGTAACGCATGCGCATCAACACCACCGGTCAGCACCTTGCCTGAAGAAGGAATCGTGGTGTTATAGGCGCGCGCCAGGCGGGTGATCGAGTCCAGCAAGATAACCACATCCCGTTTATGCTCTACCAGGCGCTTGGCTTTTTCGATGACCATTTCGGCAACCTGGACATGGCGACTGGCAGGCTCGTCGAAAGTCGACGCGACCACTTCGCCCTTGACCATGCGCGCCATCTCGGTGACTTCTTCCGGGCGCTCATCGATCAGCAGCACAATCAGGTAACAATCAGGATGATTGCTGGCGATACTCTGGGCGATGTTTTGCAGCATCAAGGTTTTACCCGCTTTCGGTGGCGAAACTACCAGGCCTCGCTGGCCCTTGCCGATCGGTGACACCAGGTCGATAATACGCGCGGTAATGTCCTCGGTACTACCGTTACCGCGTTCAAGCACCATACGGCTGTTAGGATGTAATGGCGTCAGGTTTTCAAATAGAACCTTGTGCTTGACGTTTTCGGGCAGGTCAAAATTGATTTCATCGACTTTCAGGAGCGCAAAATAACGCTCGTTATCCTTGGGTGGCCTAATTTTGCCACTGACCGTATCGCCGGTACGCAGGTTAAATCGCCTGATCTGACTCGGTGATACGTAGATATCGTCCGGACCGGCCAGATACGAGCTGTCCGCGGAACGCAAAAAACCAAATCCGTCCTGCAGAATTTCCAGTACCCCTTCACTAAAGATATCCTCGCCTTTCTTGGCCTGGGACTTGAGGATGCTAAAGATGATGTCCTGCCGACGCATGCGCGCCGAGTGGTCACCACCCATTGATTTTAAAGTTTCGATTAAGTCGGGGACGGTATGTTGCTTGAGCTCGTTTAGATTCATTTTAAGAGTGCCCTATTTACAGGGTTGGGGAATAAAGACGTGAGAACGGCCTGTGGGTAATATCGAGAATTGTGTTTGGTTTTTTTGTTCAGGAACGCCGCGGAGATACGGCGTCGATTGAAAAGAGCGTAGCACAGTAATTCAGGGTCGTCTACCTCAATCAACGATCCTTTTTAAATCTATTTTTTGGCCCTGTTAAAGCTAGATATTGCTGTCAAGAAAAGCGGTTAACTGGGATTTGGACAGCGCACCAACCTTGGTAGCCTCAACTGCCCCATCCTTGAACAGCATCAGGGTTGGAATGCCACGAATACCATACTTGGGGGGAGTGTTGGCATTATCGTCGATATTGAGCTTCGCCACCGTGAGTCGACCATCGTATTCATCGGCTATCTCTTCGAGGATCGGAGCGATCATCTTGCAGGGGCCACACCACTCTGCCCAGTAGTCAACGAGCACCGGATGATCTGCCTGCAGTACATCCGATTCGAAGCTTTCATCTGAAAGGTATACTATTTTCTCACTCACGCGTGTCTCCAGCCCCATGGCTTAATCAGTTAGACGGACAATTTAGTCGTATCAGATTTAACTGTCAATAATACAAACATGGCGGGAAACTTATAAGGAATTTCCGGCGCCATCGATTTAGGTGGGGATAGAAATCGACTTTTCAAATCACAGCGCAGGTTTTCATGCAATTTGCTACCATAGCCGGATTACCTTCGAAGTCAGGAAATTTTCTAGAGTATGGCGCAACAACATTTAACCGAGCTGCAGTTTAGCTCCCTGGAGCTTGACCAACGTTTGCTAAACGCGCTGGACGAGATGGATTTCCATTATTGCACCCCAATTCAGGAAAAATCACTACCACTGCTACTAGCCGGGAAAGACGTCTCCGGGCAGGCACAGACAGGCACCGGTAAAACCATGGCGTTTCTGCTTGCCTGTGCGCAAAGAATCCTGCATTCGGACAAACCCGCCACAGTCCCAGGTAAACCCCGCACCTTAATCCTGGCACCGACGCGCGAACTGGCAATCCAAATCCACAAGGATGCGGGAAGTCTGCTGCAAAAGCTGCCACTCAAGTTGGCCATCTGCTACGGTGGTAAGGCTTACGAACAGCAGAAGCGACAATTCGATGAACCCGTCGATATCCTCATCGGCACCCCGGGGCGCCTGATCGATTTCTTCAAGCAGCGACTCTTCGATTTCAAGTCAATTGAGGCAATGGTGCTGGACGAGGCCGATCGCATGTTTGATATGGGATTTATCGCAGACGTGCGTTTCATGCTAAGACGCCTGCCCGACCCTGAAAAGCGCCTCAATATGCTGTTCTCAGCGACCATGGCGCAAAAGGTAATGGAGCTGGCCTACGAACATATGAATCAGGCCCAGCTGATCAAAATCGATGCCGACTCACCAACGGTGGATCGTATCGAGCAGAGCGTTTACCACCCGGCGAATCATGAAAAGATCCCGCTGTTGCTAGGTCTGATCCAGAAACTACAACCACAGCGCAGCATTATCTTTGCCAACACCAAGCATGCCACTATCCGCATCTGGGAATACCTGGAGGGCAACGGCATGTCAGCGGCGATAATTTCCGGGGACATCCATCAAAACAAACGTGAAACGCTGCTGAAGAAATTCCACGACGGTGAGTATTCGATCCTGGTGGCCACCGATGTCGCCTCGCGAGGCCTGCATATTCCCGACGTCACCCATGTATTCAACTATGATCTACCCGAGCTGGGTGAAGATTACGTGCATCGGGTTGGGCGTACCGCGCGGGCGGGTAAATCGGGTGTCGCGATCAGCTTTGCCTGTGAAGACCTTGCGATGAACCTGATCGATATTGAATCCTATACAGGTCGCCCGATTCCAACAATGTCGATAACTAACGACTTGCTGATCAAACCCAGACCCCCGGTTAAAATGAAAGGCGGCCGTATGAAGCCCGCTGGCGGCAAGCCACAGCGCCCGCGGCACAAGAACGGCCCACCGCGTCACCATCACCAACGCAGAAAAAAGGCGGTATGAACAAACAACGCAATGCATTACTTCTCGGGGGCAGCGGATTCAT
>CALJYH010000035.1 GCA_937984095.1 uncultured Gammaproteobacteria bacterium
GCCGTGCTGTCGTCGCGTCATCATCCACAACAGGGCTACCGTACCTGTCTGGGTATTCTACGTCTTGGCAAGTCGTACGGCGAAGACCGTTTGGAAGCTGCCTGCGGCCGGGCACTGCTGCTTGGAACCTGTCGTTATAAAAGTATCGAATCCATCCTCAAGCATGGACTCGACAGCAAGTCGATACCCGAGCAGCAGGATCTGAGTTTACCCGAGGACCACGACAATATCCGTGGCCCTTCTTATTACCATTAACCCAAGGAGTTTTATCATGCTCAACCATCCTACCCTGGATAAATTACACGAGTTACGCTTTACCGGCATGGCCAAGGCGTTGACTGAACAAATGGCGTTACCGGACATCGACGACTTAAGCTTCGAGGAACGTCTAGGCCTGCTGATCGATCGGGAAGCCACTGAACGCGAAGATCGGCGCCTGCAAACCCGGTTACGCCAGGCCAAACTCAAACAAAATGCTTGCATCGAAGATATCGACTTTAAACAATCCCGGGGACTGGACAAATCCCTGGTGCTGGATCTCGCACAATGCCAATGGATCAAACGTCATCTCAACCTGCTGATCACCGGTCCCACCGGTGTCGGGAAAACCTGGGTCGCCTGTGCCTTGGCACAAAAGGCTTGTCGGGAAGGGTTTACCTCGCTGTATCTGCGTCTTCCCCGATTACTGCAGGAATTACCGATTGCCAAAGGCGACGGCACCTATACCCGCTTACTGGCACGCCTGGCAAAAGTCGACGTGCTGATACTAGATGACTGGGGCTTGTCCAAGCTCATCGCCGAACAGCGACGTGACCTGTTGGAAATACTGGAAGACCGACATGACACTCGTTCAACCATCGTCACCAGTCAATTACCGCTGGATCAATGGCATCACATCATCGGTGATCCGACACTGGCTGACGCCATTCTGGATCGACTCGTACACAACGCCTATAAAATTAATTTGAAAGGAGAATCTATGCGAAAAAACAAATCAAAGTTGACAGCACCGACCCATTCGGAATAACAATACAAACCCCGCGTCGCTATCGCTCCGATGGGTGGCAGACTTCGACCGGTTTAGGGGGCAGCCTTCACGTGGAATGGGTGGCAGGCTTCACCGGAATACCCAATCAGTCCCTTCCGGGGGCGTATTGCTTGAAACAGCCGCAGGTACGGGTATGGCAACCCGCCAACTCCGTGATGCAATAGATCAGGAAGTGCGCATCGTAGTAACCGATCTCAATGAAGATATGCTCGATGTGAATAGGGGCAAGTTTGAAGATCATGAAAACATTGAATTTCAAACGGCAAATGCATTGGAACTTCCTTTTGAAGATTCTTCATTTGATGCCGTTGTATGCCAGTTTAGTGTCATGTTCTTTTCCGACAAACTCGCAGCACTGAAGGAAGCGGCTCGCATGCTAAAACCAGGTGGGATGTTTCTTTTTAATATTTGGGATTCGTTCGAGCACAACCACCTCATCCGCACAGTTAATGCGACTGTTGCCAAGTGCCTACCAGACGATCCACCAGACTTCTGGGCTGTGCCTTACGGCTACTACGAAATCGATGTGATTAAAAATCTCTTATTTGAATCGGGATTTGGAGATATTGAAATCTCGGTGCTGCCGCGCACAAGTACGGCCGATGAAGCGCGTCACGTAGCCGTCGGTTATATTCTAGGAACCCCTGTCCGTTTGCAGATTGAACAGAGTGCCCCAGAGTCCATTTCAGAAATTGTGAATGCTGTTGAAAAGGCTATCGGTGAGGAATTTGGTTATACATCGGTAAGCGCGAAGATGCAGGCGATAGTTTTCCAAGCGCATTATCCGGGATAGAATTACTTAACTTCAACCGATGTTTGGGCTTCCGTTATGGGTCGTTAGCCGCCTCGGATATGAACGATTTCAGGGTCTGCTCTCCCATTAGCTGATACTCGATGCTAAGAGTTCAGTGACTCCCGATTAAAGGAGCCAACACTCAGAACTTATTCTTCTCCTTCAAAGAGAGCCGCTGTAATGCTAGCATTCCGGTTTCAATAGCTGCTATTTCAGTAGCGAACCTGGAGAGTAACCCATGATAAAAAACATAGTCCTTGCAATCGATGGCTCCGATTCCGCCAAACATGCCCAGAATTTGGCTATAGATATGGCTTCCAGGTACGAAGCCGGTCTGACTCTGGTTCATGTTCTGACCCATGATCATCCCTCTAGCGAATTTACTCGCATGGCTGAAATGGAGGACATGCTTGAATCCCACAAGCCAGAGGTACGTAGCAAGGAAGATACATACAAGTCTATTGCTCGGTTCCTTGGAAGTGTAGACGGCGAAAAAGAAGCCAAGGTTATTGTTTTAATCGGGGAGCAATTACTAAATAAAGCATCAAAAAATGCCAGCCAGGCCGGTGTCACAAATGTTACTACGGAAATCCGCTCAGGGGATTATGCAAACTGTATTCTTGAAGTCGCCAAAAAAGTGGACGCCGACATAATTATCATGGGAAGACGGGGGCTTAGTAAATTAAAAGGCTTCGTAACTGGCAGTGTTTCACACAAGGTTTCTCAACGCGCGGAATGTTCAGTTCTTACCGTAAGGTAATAGGGTTAGGGTTTAATCCGGTTGAAGCAATACGAATGACAGCAATCTGCTGTTGTAGCTGCCTGCCTGTGCGTCCTAAATATTATAGGGATGCCAAACCATGCTTCCACCAGGAATTTTCAAAAATGAAATAGCCGGGAATTTTTGATGGCTTGGCTTATCTGGCAGGAGCAATGTCGACCGTCTCCGGACCCTCAATCATTGCCCTGCTCGTAGCAGGACTCTGTGGAATAGATTTTGCTCGCCGCAGAATCCGATATAAACAACTAACCAACTCAGTTAATACTGAAGCCACCTCATTCGAGGTGGTTTTTTTGAGAGTCTCCTTTGGGTCGATGCCGTCACTGCATAACGGACTCTGAACGTCTGTTTTCGGGAAGCCAGGAACACAATTACCAGGCTTAAAGCCCCAGGAGCCAGTGGGTGTTGAGCCAAATTAATTGGAGCCCTAGATTATCGATGTTAATATGCATCCCCCTCGTTTTTGCCTCACCGCTCACAAAACTATCGAATTATTGAGCAATCTGGTAGGAGGCTGAATATTTATAACAACATAAGGAGCGATCAAAAAAATGAATAAGATTCTATTACTGGCTGGGCTAATACTCTGTTTCAGTACGACCGCAGGTTTCGCCGCCGATAAATGGGATATGCCCACGCCCTATGGCGATGGTACCCATCAAACCCAGGTTGCAAGAAGCTTTGCCGAAGAAGTGAATGCCAATTCCGGCGGTAAACTCACCATAAAAGTCCACTCGGGTGGTTCGTTAATCAAACATCCGGAAATTCACCGTGCAGTAAAATCACGCCAGGTGCAAATTGGCGAGGTTTTTATTGGTCGACTGGGAAATATCAATCCGATCTATAAGTTAGATAATATCCCGTTCCTGGCGACAGATTTTGACAGTGCTGAAAAGTTGTATAAGGCATCAAAAACAGCGATAAACGAAGAACTGGGCAAGGATGGCCTGATGTTACTGTATACCTCTCCCTGGCCGGCGCAGGATTTATATTCAAATAAACCTGTTAACAGCCTGTCCGATTTAGAAGGGCTCAAAATGCGTGCTTACAGCCCAACTACCTCGCGCCTGGCTGACCTGATGGGAACAACACCGGTAAACATTCCTTTTAGCGATGTTGCACAGGCGTTCACTACTAACGCGATTGATGCGATGGTGACTTCTCCGAGTACCGGTGTGAATAGCCAGAGCTGGGACTATATCAGCCATTTCACGACGATTAGCGCCTGGATTCCGAAGAACATGATGTTTGTGAACAAAAAGATCTTCGACCGCCTGGATGACACAACCAAGAACGTTATTTTGACTGCGGCAGCTAATGCAGAGCAAAAGGGCTGGGCACTCGGTCGTAAGCTGGCTGTTGAGCACACCAACATGCTCAAGGAGAATGGCATGATGGTTTCAAAACCTACTCAAAAGCTAGACTCTGAATTGCGAAAAATAGGCACAACCATGGTTAACGAATGGCTAACCGAAGCAGGCGACGGCGGTAAATCAATCGTTGATGCTTACAAGGCTATGTAATTTTTACTTCGTTTGCCGGTCTTGAAAAGAGGTGCTATCAAAGCCTCTATCAAGACCGGCTTAATGAATTTTTGACTCGTTTGTCCGCTAGTTCGAAGTAAAAAAGTCTTGCTTTAAACCGCTCATTTTCGAATAAGAAACTTAGTCATCTTTCGGCAACCCACTATGACCGCATTAAAAAAATACTTCTATTTATCGTCGGCCTTCTTATCGGGCGCCTGCCTGGTTATGATGACGTTACTGATTACGGCACAAATCGCGGCTCGATTTATGGGTGCCGTCATTCCGTCCTCCGAGGATTTTGCGGGCTGGTTGTTGTCGGCCACTATTTTCTTTGGCCTGGCTTACACCTTCCATGAGGGTGCACATATTCGAGTCACGATGTTACTGGTTAGACTGGGAGCAACAAAACGCCGTTACTTCGAATTCTTCAACCTCGCTACCGGGTTGCTTATCAGCGGTTATTTAGCCTTTTATACCTTCCATACCGTGTACGAATCTTACGACTTCGGAGATGTCACAGATACCTATCTGGTGGTGCCCTTATGGATGGTGCAAATGCCGATGGCGATAGGTTCGTTATTTTTGTTTATTGCAATGGTAGATAGCTTTGTCGTGATGCTGATGGGTAAGACGCCGCGTTACATCGTCAATGAAGACGAAATGAGCAAGGAGGTATAGGCCATGGATATGACACTGGTCGGCGGCATACTGGTAATTTGCATGTTTTTAATGCTGACCAGTGGTATCTGGGTGGCTTTGACATTAACGGGGCTCGCGGTCATCGGGCTTAAATTAATCGATAACGGCAGTATCGGTTTATTACTCGGCACCTCGTCCTGGAGTGCAACAACGGGCTGGTCGCTGACCGCACTGCCATTGTTTATCTGGATGGGCGAAATCCTGTTTCGCACGCGTTTATCGCAGGACCTGTTTGAGGGCTTGTCTCCGGGTCTTTCCAAACTCCCCGGGAAGTTACTGCATGTCAATATATTAAGCTGCGGCATATTTGCTGCGGTATCAGGCTCATCTGCTGCCACCGCGGCAACCATTGGGCGCATGACATTGCCGGAACTATCGAAACGAGGCTACGACGATTCGATGGCAATCGGGACTTTGGCCGGCTCAGGGACATTAGGCCTGCTGATTCCACCTTCGATTATTCTGATTATTTACGGTGTTGCCGCCGAAGTTTCAATTGCGCGTTTATTTCTTGCCGGCGCACTACCTGGCCTAATCCTGATTCTTTTATTCATGTCTTACACCATTGTCTGGTCAATCATAAAAGGTAGATCCAGTGGCATCGTCGACGACATTACCTATACATTTGCAGAAAAACTACTCGCGTTAAAAAAACTCATCCCCATTATATTTCTGATAGGCGGCGTTCTGGGTTCGATTTATCAAGGCATTGCAACGCCTACCGAGGCGGCGGCATTTGGTGTGTTGGGAGCTCTGGCTTTATCCATGCTGCTGGGTAGCTTCACCCTGTCCAGTTTTGTAGACAGTGTGACCGGTGCAGTAAAAAATTCCTGCATGCTCGGGTTAATTCTGGTCGGCGCACACTTTTTAACCCTGGCGATGGGTTTTATCGGAATCCCCAACGCGCTTGCCGAATGGATCGCGTCGCTAGGTCTCTCGCCGATTCAGTTGATTATGTGCCTGACCGTATTTTTCGTTGCCCTGGGCTGTTTTCTCGACGGGATATCCGTCATTGTTCTAACGACCTCTGTGGTACTACCAATGGTGACGCAGGCCGGGATCGATGCGATCTGGTTTGGGATTTTCCTGGTACTGGTGGTCGAGATGTCGCAAATTACTCCACCGGTCGGGTTTAACCTTTTCGTAATTCAATCATTGACCGGTAAGAATATTATCTATGTCGCAAAGGCAGCACTGCCGTTCTTTTTTATGATTGCCGTCGCTATCGTGTTGATAACGGCCTATCCCGCAATTGCACTCTATTTGCCGACACTGATGACTTCTTAAGCGCCTCAGAACAGCTATAAACGAATACGAACCAAATTTTCGTTTTCGTCGACGAATCTCCGTCAGACTTTATCAATCAAATATAGGGCAATGGTTTACTGGTCTGGCTGAACGTGATTGCAGATCAGCTCGGCGCACTGCTGCGGCCGGGTTTGCAGCAGTAAATGAGGTGCATCGATATTAACCCGGCTGACATTAGGCAGGTAATCCTGAATCATTTGCGCGTCACTCTCGGAAACGATCCGATCTCGCATCGCGTGCAGGCAAAGAATGGGCATTTCGATGCTTGGTAACAGGGCGGAAACATCTACCCGGCTTAAAACCGAGATCCGGTGTTTTAACAGCGCTCCGTCAATCTGTTCCATCACGTTCAGCGACAGGGGCTGAGTCTCGGAAAAGTCTTCATCCTCAGCCGCGTAAACATCCAGGCAGAATTCGTTTAATGCCCCGATGGAAAACATTTGCTCGGGAACATATCCCGACATGCGCGTCAAGGTTGCTAATGGAGAGCGCGCGAAAGTTGTAGATAGTACCGAAGGACCAATCTGGTCAGGTAGATGGGCCATTAAAGCCATTGCGACCGGACCGGAGAAGGATTCGGCAACCAGCGAAAATCCTGGCGTCTCCGGGAGCTGGCTTTGCGCGCAATTGACATAGTCCGTAAGCGAATCGAGATCAGGATAGGTTACGACGATCAAATCGAAGTGTGGTTCGAGGAATGGAATGATCGGCGCAAACAATTTGCCAGTGCCATCGAGCCCGGGCATTAGCACGAGAGTGCGTCGTTGATTCAATATTAAGCCCTCTATACTGGATCTCGATCAAGGTCCGATCGACATTAACCTATGAATGATTATAGTAAGCTCGCAACTTTCAAATGCAACCGATACTGCTAGCTAATATCATTTAGTGATTCTGGAACTCCTTCGAGCATCTAGTGCTCAACGCGAGTGGGTTCAGGGTTGGGGCAGGTAGTATTTGCCGTTGCGTGCGACGAAGTTCCACAGCGCCTGGGCCGATGGCAGGAAGCGTTTATTGTCGTGTTTGACCACGAACCATTTGCGGTTGATAGGTAAACCCTTGACGTCGAGGGAAACCAGGCGCCTTTCCTTGAGTTCGGCGCCAACCGTGTGTGACGATATCACCGCTATTCCCATGCCGGCCATGACAGCCTGCTTGATGGTTTCGTTGCTACCGAATTCAAGCCCGGATTTTGGCAGACTCTTATTACGTGCGAAAAGCTTGTCGGTAACCGAGCGGGTACCAGATCCAGGTTCGCGTAACAGGAAAGTTTCATCTTTAAGTTCGGCCAGGGAGATCCTGTGCTTTCCAGCCAGTGGGTGATCCGGAGCCGCGATGATGATTTGTGGATGCTTGCCGATAAATTCTTTTTTTACTGCAAAATGCTCAGGTGGTAAGCCGGTGATGGCAAAGTCCAGTTCCATATTTTTCAGCTTTTCCATGGTGGTTTCACGGTTCCCAACCAGTAACTGTATCTTGATGTCCTGGTAGATCTTCATGAACTCAGCCAGCAAGGTAGGTGCAAAGTAGCGTGCCGTGCTGACTACACCAACTGATACCACGCCATGATCCACCCCTTTCAATTCATTCAGGGTTTCGCCAAACCCGACCAACGATTCCTGTATTTCCTGTGTCAGGGTTAGTAATTCCCGTCCTGCCAGGGTTGGTATCAGACCGTGATCGCCGCGTTCCAGTAACGGTACGCCAATAGCCGTTTCGAGATCTCGCAACTGAAGTGAAACCGCCGGCGGTGTCAGATGCAGTGCCCTGGCGGCACTGGAGATGTTTCCGGCATCGACTACTGCGGAAAATCCACGCATTTGTTTGAGTGTCAGTTGGCGCAGCCAGGGTAAAAGTTTTTCTTTCATAATGTGAAAGTTTATTAAACTTTACTAAAAGTGCAAGCCCTAGCAGAATCCCTGCATACGAATTAGGCAACTTGATTAAATGCAGTTAAAAACCTCGTTGGAAAGTTATTTGAGTTTTGCGCCAAGTGGAGCATCTCACAACCTTGATTTATGCAAAACCATTATCAGCCTCGTGGATTCTGCCAAAGCGGTCGCGCGCGAGATACCGCAGAACTCCGTAGGCGATTCACCGAATTCGATCGAACAGATCGCCTTTGATTTGTTTGAACAACAACTGAGTCAGGCACCCGTTGGTATGTTGTTCTCAGAAAAGCTTGAAAACCCCAGAGTGCAAAACCCGGAATCGAGGTTGGCGGTCACGATTTATCCAGTCGAAGCTGCGGCCAATATCGATTCGGGAATGCCTTGCGGCAGTATTTTCTCGATTTACCAGCTTGCCTATGAGGCCTCGAAACGTGACCTTTCAGGTGCAAACCTGTTGGCGTCGGGTTTCTTCGTTTATGGATCACAAACCCATTTGGTGATGAGTTGTGGTAAGGGCACCAGTGTTTTTACACTCAGTCCCGAATCAGGTGAATTCATGCTCAGCCGTGAGCGTGTAATTATCCCGTTACAGGGTCGCGAATTTACTGTCGATAGTTCCAACTACCGTTTCTGGCATAGCAGTATCAGGCACCTTGTCGATGACTGCGTCGCCGGTAGCGATGGGCCTCTGGGTGGCGACTTTGACATGTTCTGGAATGAATCAATCGTAATGGCAGCCTATCGCATTCTGAATCGGGGCGGCATTTACCTTTGCCCGGACGATGCACGACCTGCGTATAAGAACGGTAAGCACAAGCTATTGTACGAGGCAATCCCGATCGCGTTCCTTGTGGAGCAGGCTGGCGGCAAGGCAACCGATGGCTATACACCAATTTTGAACAGAAAAGTCAGTGAGGTTGATGCTCGTGTTCCCCTGATGTTTGGAGCCCAGGATCTGGTTGATAAAGTTCTTGATTACTACAGTAACGACACGACCGACACGACCCGGTTCCGCCTGTTCGAAAATCGCAGCCTGTTACGAAACTAGAGGTCATCGGCATGTCATTAAAGCATCCTATTCTTTCCATAACTGGTTCTTCGGGGGCAGGTACTTCGACCGTCAAACAGACCTTTGAGCATATTTTCTTCAGAGAGAACATCAGCGCCTGTTATATCGAGGGAGATGCGTTCCACCGTTTCAACCGCCAGGAAATGAAGGCCGCGATGGCGCATGCCGAAGAAGCGGGAAATAAGAATTTCAGCCACTTTGGACCGGAGGCTAACCTTTTCTCGGAACTGGAAGCGGTGTTCCGGGAATACAGTGAGACCGGCAGCGGCAAAACTCGTCACTATGTGCACGATGATGTCGAAAGCGACCGCTACGGCATGCCACCGGGTGAGTTTACCGAATGGGAGTCTTTTCCCGAAGGAACCGATCTCCTGTTTTACGAGGGCCTGCATGGAGCCGTTAAAACCGAGCAGGCCGACGTCGCTCAATATGCTGATCTAAAGGTAGGCGTGGTGCCGGTCACCAATCTCGAGTGGATTCAAAAAATCCATCGCGACAAGGTCGCTCGGGGTTACTCCGCAGAAGCAATCACCGACACGATTCTGCGTCGCATGCCGGATTACATCGAGTATATCTGCCCGCAATTCACCAACACCGATATTAACTTTCAGCGCGTGCCGATTGTCGATACCTCAAACCCGTTTATAGCACGCTGGATTCCAACCGCTGACGAATCGATGGTTGTGATTCGATTCGCGAATCCACACGGTATCGATTTTCCCTACCTTTTGACCATGATTCATAACAGCTTCATGTCACGCCCTAATGTCATTGTAATCCCGGGCGGCAAGATCGACCTGGCGATGCAGCTCATATTTACCCCGCTGGTTATGCAATTGGTCGAACGCAAGCGCCGCGCGGCTTAACGGAGAGGAGTTTATGGATACCAAGGTTCAACAGGAACAGCTAAAAATCGAAACCCGCCGAGAAATGGCTAACGCGATTCGCGCGCTGTCGATGGACGCGGTGCAAAAAGCCAATTCGGGGCATCCCGGATTGCCGATGGGCATGGCCGACGTCGCTAGCGTGTTGTTCGCCGATTTTCTCAAATTCGATACCACAGCTCCTGAGTGGGCCGATCGCGATCGATTCATTCTCTCCGCCGGTCACGGCTCGATGCTGCTTTACAGCCTGCTGTATCTGTGCGGATATGAAGACATGACGATCGACGAAATCAGGAATTTTCGTCAGCTTGGCGCCAGAACCGCGGGTCATCCCGAGTACGGATATGCCCAGGGAATCGAAATGACGACCGGGCCGCTGGGGCAGGGCGTTGCCACAGCGGTCGGCATGGCGCTGGCGGAGAAGAAGCTTGCCGTCGAATTTGGCGATGAAATTGTTGACCACTACACCTATGTGCTTGCAGGCGACGGCTGCCTGATGGAAGGCATCAGTCATGAAGCCATCGACTTTGCCGGCCATCTGCAGCTGTCGAAACTCATCGTGCTGTTTGACGATAATGGCATATCTATTGATGGCGCCACCAGTCTTACAACATCGACCAACCAGCTGGCCAGGTTTGAAGCCGCGGGCTGGGATGCCAGCTATATCGATGGGCATGATCCGGTCGCAATCAGCGCTGCCATTGCGAATGCCAGGAAATCGGAAAAACCCTCGCTGATCGCCTGCAAAACCGTGATTGGTTTCGGCTCACCAAACAAGCAGGGCAGCGCGGCGACCCACGGTGCACCGCTGGGTGAAGAAGAAGTTACGTTAACCCGCGAAACCCTGAAATGGAATTGTGCAGCGTTTGAAGTGCCGGAGAATTTGTTTACCGAATGGCGTTCCTGTGGTCAGCGCGGCGCCGCGGCGAGGCAGCAATGGCAGGCTCGTGTTGACGCCATGCCGGCAAATCGCCGAGAACGTTTCGACGCCATGCAAGAAGGTTCACTGGGCCAGGAATTTCAAGGCTGCATCGATGAATTGAAACAGCGCTTCAGCGTTGAACAACCAAAGCTGGCGACACGCCAATCGTCGCAGCAAGTGCTCGAATCCTTGATGGATGCGGTGCCCTGGTTGCTTTCCGGCTCGGCCGATTTAAGCGGTTCCAACGGCACCAAACCGGACAATGCAGTGTCGCTCACACGCGACGATTTCAGTGGCAACTATGTCCATTATGGTGTGCGTGAGCACGGCATGGCCGCGGCCATGAACGGTATCGCACTGCATGGTGGCTACATTCCGTTCTCCGGTACCTTCCTCGCCTTTGCCGATTACAGTCGCCCGGCGATTCGCCTCGGTGCACTCATGAAACAACGAGTGGTGCACGTCATGACGCACGACTCCATAGGGCTTGGAGAGGATGGCCCGACGCATCAACCGGTAGAGCAGATCGCCTCACTGCGTGCGATGCCGAACCTGATGGTATTTCGCCCGGCCGATGCGGTCGAAGTCGCGGAATCCTGGGCCTGTGCGCTAGCGGCGATCGATAGTCCCTCGGTGCTGTGTCTGACGCGCCAGGGCGTACCGACGTTACGTGAAAAACATTGTCGCGAAAACCTGTGCGCGCGCGGCGCCTATCTGCTGCGCGAACCGCAGGGAAAACGCAAGGCTACCTTGCTGGCAACCGGTTCGGAGGTTCAGATCGCGCTCGAGGCTGCGGACATGCTGGAGCGCTTCGGCGTCGAAGTCGCGGTCGTGTCCATGCCTTGCTGGGAACTGTTCGAACAGCAATCGGCCGAGTACCAAAAAATCGTGCTCGGCGGGGAATGTCGCGTTGCGATCGAGGCCGCGTCGCCGATGGGCTGGGACCGCTGGCTCGGCAAGCGTAGCTCTGTTATCGGCATGACCGGGTTTGGTGCCTCGGCGACCGCGGAAGATTTATACCAGCATTTCGGCATTACCGCGCAGGCGGTGCATGACGAAGTGCGCCGTTTATTACAGATTTAATTTGCAGAGGATTAAAAATGGCACGAATCACGCTCAGACAGTTACTCGATCACGCCGCCGAAAAGGGTTACGGTGTGCCCGCGTTCAATATCAACAACATGGAGCAGGTGCTTGCCATCATGAATGCGGCCAAAGCGGTAGACGCACCGGTGATTTTGCAGGCCAGTCGCGGCGCACGCGGTTACGCCGGCGATATCATGATCCGAAAGATGGTCGAGGCAGCGGAAGAAATGTATCCGCAGATACCGATCTGCCTGCACCAGGATCACGGTAACGACCGCGGCACCTGCGTGTCGGCGATGCAGGCCAGTTTCACCTCGGTAATGATGGACGGCTCGCTCGAAGCCGATGCCAGGACACCCGCCAGCTATGAATACAACCTCGACATTACCTCCGAGGTGACCCGTATCGCGCACGACATCGGCGTTTCGGTCGAAGGCGAACTGGGTTGCCTGGGATCGCTCGAAACCGGCGAAGGCGAAAAAGAGGATGGCCATGGATTCGAAGGCAGTCTCAGCAAGGAACAATTGCTGACCGACCCTGACCAGGCGGTCGATTTCGTCACACGCACCAAAGTTGATGCACTTGCCATCGCCATGGGTACCTCGCACGGTGCTTACAAGTTCAGCCGCAAGCCCGACGGTGACATCCTGGCGATGAATGTGGTCAGGGAAATCAACGATAAGCTGCCCGAAGTGCACCTCGTCATGCACGGTTCATCGTCCGTACCGCAGGAATTGCAAGATATCTTCAACCAGTTCGGCGGTGAAATGCCGCAGACCTACGGCGTCCCGGTCGAGGAAATCGTGCGCGGTATCAAGCACGGGGTGCGCAAGGTCAATATCGATACCGATTGTCGCCTGGCAATGACCGGCGAGTTCCGCCGAGTCGCCGAGCAGGACAAGAGCCAGTTCGACCCGCGCAAGTTCCTGACGCCGGCACTGAAGGCGATGGAAGACCTGTGCCGCGACCGTTTCGAACAGTTTGAAACCGCGGGGAATGCCTCGAAGATCAAGCCGATCAGCGTCGCTGACATGGCCAAGGCCTATGCCAGTGGTGCGCTCGATCCTAAAGTTGCCAGCAGCAAAAGCGCTGCCTGATTTTAATATTTGGAGAACTAAAAATGAGTTCCAATAAAACCTACGACGCGGGTGTTAAAGATTACCGCGAAACCTACTGGATGCCGGATTACACCCCGGCGGATACCGATATCCTCGCCTGTTTCAAGATTACGCCGCAGCCTGGCGTACCGCGCGAGGAGGCCGCCGCCGCGGTCGCCGCGGAATCGTCCACCGGCACCTGGACCACGGTCTGGACCGACCTGTTGACCGACCTCGATTATTACAAGGGCCGCGCCTATTCGATTGAAGACGTACCCGGCGACGACAGCTGTTTCTATGCCTTTATCGCTTACCCGATCGACCTGTTCGAGGAAGGCTCGGTGGTCAACGTTTTCACCTCGCTGGTCGGTAATGTGTTCGGTTTCAAGGCCGTGCGCGGTCTGCGTCTCGAGGACATACGTTTCCCGATTGCATATGTCAAGACTTGTAACGGACCGCCGAACGGCATCCAGGTCGAACGCGACAAGATGAACAAGTACGGCCGTCCTCTGCTCGGCTGCACCATCAAGCCCAAGCTTGGGCTGTCGGCGAAAAATTATGGCCGTGCGGTTTACGAGTGCTTACGTGGTGGTCTCGATTTCACCAAGGACGACGAAAACGTTAATTCGCAGCCGTTCATGCGCTGGAATCACCGTTTCGATTTCGTCATGGAAGCCATTCACAAGGCCGAGGCGGAGACCGGCGAGCGCAAGGGGCATTATCTCAACGTCACTGCGCCGACGCCGGAAGAAATGTACAAGCGCGCCGAGTACGCCAAGGAGCTGGGTGCGCCGATCATTATGCACGACTACCTGACCGGCGGTTTCTGCGCCAACACGGGTCTCGCGCAGTGGTGTCGCGACAACGGCATGCTGTTGCACATCCATCGCGCCATGCATGCAGTGCTCGACCGCAATCCGATCCATGGCATTCACTTCCGTGTGCTGGCCAAGGCGTTACGCCTGTCCGGTGGTGACCATCTCCATTCGGGAACCGTGGTCGGTAAGCTCGAGGGCGACCGTGAGGCGACGCTCGGCTGGATCGATATTATGCGCGATTCCTTTATCAAGGAGGATCGTAACCGCGGTATTTTCTTCGACCAGGACTGGGGCTCTATGCCGGGTGTATTGCCGGTTGCATCAGGCGGCATCCACGTTTGGCACATGCCGGCGCTGGTCAGCATCTTCGGCGACGATTCGGTACTGCAGTTCGGCGGCGGTACCCTCGGCCACCCCTGGGGCAACGCCGCCGGCGCGGCCGCCAACCGGGTCTCGCTGGAAGCCTGCGTGCAGGCGCGTAACGAAGGTCGTGAAGTCGAGAAGGAAGGCAAGGACATTCTCACCAATGCGGCCAAGTCCAGTCCGGAACTCAAGGCGGCGATGGAAACCTGGAAAGAAATCAAATTTGAATTCGATACCGTCGACAAACTCGACGTTGCCCATCGATAAGAGGATAAATTCATGAGTGATATTCAAGATTATCAATCGAGTCTGGCAGATCCGGCCAGCCGGAAATTCGAAACCTTTTCCTACTTGCCGGAAATGAACGCGGAACAGATCCGCCGACAGGTTCAGTACATCGTTGCGCAGGGCTGGAATCCCGGCATCGAGCATACCGAGCCGGAAAACGCGGCGGACAACTACTGGTACATGTGGAAACTGCCGATGTTCGGCGAGAACGATGTCGATACCATCATCAGCGAGTGTGTCGCATGTCATAACGCGCATCCCAACAACCACGTACGGCTGCTGGGATTCGACAACTACGCCCAGTCGGCCGGTGCGTCGATGGTCATTTATCGCGGCAACCCGGTATAGGTTGTCGCCATGACCGAAGCGGCAAGTCAGATGCAGATAGTTGAAACCGATCGCGATCAGTACCTGGTACAGCAAGAACCCTACTACCGGGCGGTCGCGGACGAGATTGAAAACTACCAGGCGGCTTACCAGGTGCGCATGCCGGTCATGCTCAAGGGCCCGACGGGCTGTGGTAAGTCGCGCTTCGTCGAATACATGGCCTGGAAACTACAGAAGCCGTTGATCAGCGTTGCCTGTACCGAGGATATGACCGCCTCGGACCTGGTCGGTCGTTACCTGCTCGATATCAACGGTACACGCTGGCAGGATGGACCGCTGACGGTAGCCGCGCGAATCGGCGCCATCTGCTATCTCGATGAAATTGTCGAGGCACGCCAGGATACGACGGTGGTTATTCACCCGTTGACCGATCATCGGCGAGAATTGCCGCTCGAAAAGAAAGGCGAGCTGGTCAAGGCACACGAGGATTTTCAGATCGTCATTTCCTATAACCCGGGCTACCAGTCATTGATGAAGGATTTGAAGCAATCCACCAAGCAGCGCTTTGGTGGACTCGATTTTAATTATCCCGAGACCGAGGTCGAAGTCGAAATCGTTGCTCATGAAGGTGGTGTTGATGCCGAAATCGCCAGCAAACTTGTGCAGGTTGGTATCAGCTCGCGAAATCTGAAAGGGCATGGCCTCGACGAAGGCATGTCGACACGGTTGCTGATTTACGCGGCGCAACTGATGGCCGAGGGCGTCGAAGCCGCCGCCGCCTGTCGCATGGCGCTGGTGACACCGCTCACCGACGA
>CALJYH010000036.1 GCA_937984095.1 uncultured Gammaproteobacteria bacterium
GCCGAAGCTCGTTTAGCGATTTCCGTCATGCCGGCCCCAGAGCCGGCATCCATTGTCGTGTTGTCTCGGTAAACAGGCCGGGCGAAGCCCGGGTACACTCTGGTGTCGTTTTATAATAGATTGCGCGGTCCGACGTATCGGCTCGGTGGCCGCAATGACGCTGCTTTGGACCTGATCTACAGCCTATTCAGCAACCTGGTCGAGGTTGTACTTGGCGCGCAGGGTGGCTTTAACGAATAGCGCTACGTAGGCAAAGCCTTGCGGTTTTTCTTTAAAGCAAACGATCGTGTTGGTGGTGCCGGGATCCGAGTGCGCGTAACTTTCGCCATCATAAGTGGTCGCTTCATACGTGCTATTTTCCTGGCCGTCGCTCTCTATTATTACGAAATAGTTGAAACCGTTTTCGAGCGTTACCTCTGCGCTCCTCAGCAACGAGAGGTCGACGGATTTTTCATCATCGCTGCTCGCGCTACCCGGGGAGGACATCTGGAAAGTGTCTTGATCCACCTGGGTTGATGAGATCAGATCGCCATAGTTATCCGGTTGCAACGGTTTTGCACAGGCGTTTAGCAGTAACAGCAGTAGAACGGAATAAAAGACCTTCATCGAAGTTGGGTTGCTCCTGGCTTTGCTTTCTGGCACCGGATTCTGACACTGCCAGGCGCTCGTTGGCAGGCCAATTAGTTACTTTGTAAAGTTTTTGCACTTTTTCCTGTGAACTAAGTCTCCGCAATTTTAACCGTGTTTGGTTATGATGGTAACTACTAACCCCTTAGTTCAGAACACATTTTACCCGACCTCCCCGGTCGGGTTTTTTATCCCCGAAATAAATCCATGCTTCCCGGCTTAGGTGCTGCCTGGCTACGAATCATTTTGCTCCTGCGCGGCCAGTCATCGAGCTGAACAGGGGGTGTCCCAATTTATAATTAGCAAAACTTGATCTTTAACTTACGACGTCCAGGTATGGGAGGGTTAAAAGTCATCCCGATCCCTCGGGGCTTGCAGAATGCGAGAATGATTGTTTTCGATACATGAATCCCATTGATTTTAATCAATATCGAAATTCAAATTGTATGGCTATAATCGGTGTTCCCGCAATTCCGCGCTGATTCAACAACACGAGTCAATTAGCCTCATGAATAAACAAGACGTAGACGATAAAAATACCAGCACCCGCACCACGACGGACAAGGCACTGCGCATAAATCTTGATGAAAAAAAGTACGGCACCATCGTCGAGATTGGTGCCGGCCAGGAAGTGGCACGGCAGTTTTTCAAGGCGGGCGCGGCAGCGGGGACCATCGCCAAAACCATGTCCGCCTACGATATGAAATTCTCCGATGCAATTTATGGCGTACAGGAAGACCGCCGCTACGTGAGCAGGTCGCGGGTGGAGGCGATGCTGGAAAAGGAATTCCAACTGGTTGTTGACCGGGTGGGAAAATCCCGCTCCAAGGCGTCACGTTTTTTTGCCTACGGCGCGACCGTTGCTGCAAAAAGTTTCAAGGGTGACAACGAATGCCATGCCTGGTGTGGCATTCGGGCACAGATGTATCCAGCTGCCGAGCCGTCTGACATCATCGTGCATATACGCATGCGTGACGAGAATGCGGAACGACAGCAACAGGCAATGGGTATTTTCGGCGTTAATTTAATCTACGCCGCTTACTATTACTTCGAAAATGCGAAAACAATGATCGAATCGTTAACCGACAATCTCGAACAGGGGCGTATTGAAATCGATTCGATCGAATTTTACGGTCCCTATTTCGAAGAGGTCGATAACCGTGCCATCAACCTGCACCTGATCCGTAGCTGGAAGACCCGCGCCATTATGTTCAAGCCGGACGGCTCGGTCGTGATCCCGGCTGAAATGCTCTACAAGAAAAATGTGCTCACTATTCGAGGTACCTTCAGACCGGTTACCCGCCTCAATGTCGACATGATGGAGCAGGGATTGAAGTTCTTCTGCAAACTGGACGGAGTAACCGAGAAAAACAGCGTCGCGCTGGCAGAAATCTCGCTCAATGATATACACGGCAATGACTTGATGGTGTCGGAAGAGGATATAATTGCCAGCGTTCGGTTGCTGAACTCGCTGGGTTACAGCGTCATGATTACCGATTACACGCGCTATTTCTCGATGCGCGCCTATTTCAGGCAGTTTACCAATATGCAGATTGGCATCGTTGTCGGCATTGTGAACATCCGGCAAATCTTTGATGAAAGTAGCTACCGCGGGGTTGAGGGCGGAATCCTGGAGGGGTTCGGCAAACTGTTTCCGGACCATACTCGCTTGCTGGTTTACCCGGAAGTTGATCAAGCGGGTGAATATACCGATTTTAAGAACATAAAGCTGGCACAAAACCTGAAGCACCTATACCAGCATCTGCTGGAGAACAACTTCATCTTCGGGATCGACTCGAGCGATCACGAGTTGTTCAAGATTTTTTCTCGCAACGTCCTCAAGCAACTGCAAAACGGCCGGGGACAATGGGAAGAATGCGTGCCGGATGGGGTTGCCGAGGAAATTATCAAAAACAGGCTGTTTGGATACCGCGATTAACCCGGTCTAAATGTTATAGCCGCGGTTCATTCGTCATCCCTGCGACTTCTTGAAGCTGTCATGCCGGGCTTGACCGATACGTCGGACCGCCGGCATCCATCCCAAACTCGTCTCGGAAAGTGAGCCGGGCGCAGCCCGGGCACTCCCGGGCGAAGAACCGTGCATGGATTGCGGCTCGAGGGCCGCAATGACGTTAGGGATACTGACCGTCATAGCTGGTACTGCCGGACTCGCGGTGCCAGAGTCGATATAGATGGCGCTTGCGTTCGGGTTCGTCGGAGTCTTCGAAGGCGCTGCGGTAATGTCCGACTTCGTGGTTGTTGAGGTACTGGATCTGACCGCGCTCCAGGGGCGCTTCGAACCACAAATCTTCAGACGCACAGACTCCGTCGATGGCGTCGAGTGCTTTAACCAGCGTCTTATCCATGACCTCACCGGCAACCTCGTAACCCTTACGGATCAGCGATGCATTGGCGCGCGCGAACATACGTCCGTTGCGCCAGCTGAAGTAGGGCGCGAGACAAACGGGTGAAGCACCCTCATGATGTTCTTTCTGGCGGTCGAACAGTACCGGTTGGTAGAGTCGCGCAAGTTCGTCTGGGTATTGTTCGAGCATGCGCTGATGCACCGAGTAAAGACTGCAGAAGCGACTGACGCCGCCAGCCTTTGCCGGATGCCGACAGAACAGGCCGACATAATCGGGCACCATGCGCGCGAACGCGTTATCGGTATGAAAGTTGAGTTCGACCGACGTATAAGAGCCGCGTGTGCCATAGGCGTAATCGGCTCCGGTGTCGGAAACGTTGTAAATCATTTCGCCGTTCCATTTCTGTGCCACCGGACGCCCTATGCACTGGCCGAGTACCCAGTAAATCTCGAGCAGCGTTTCGATCGGGTAATCATCCACGGGTAAGCGATCGAGCACTGCAAAGCCGACGCCATCGTCGAGAATCGACTTCATCTGTTTCATTAATGTCCGACAGGCGGGAAGGTCGAGATCATCAAGCCTGCGCTGCAATAGCGGTAGCGGGTTATCGACAAAGAATTCAGCGAGCCGCTCGATTTCGGCAATCGCTGCATCGGTCAGGGTGACCAGGTAATCGTCAGAAGTGATATC
>CALJYH010000037.1 GCA_937984095.1 uncultured Gammaproteobacteria bacterium
CCATTCGATTTAAACAGGGCCGGGGTGCCGGATATCCCTGCACGGTTACCGAGCGCATAACCCCGGTCCACCAGGCTCGCACTGGCGCAATCACTCGATGGCAAATCTCCCTGCGCAAGCCCCTTGGCGATGGTCATTGCGTCGGCGCGATCTTTAGCACACCAGACCTGCTTCAGCGTCTCGTAGCCCGGACCCTGGCTTCCGCCACGCGGATAAGGCAGGTAATGCACTGAAATTCCCGCCTCCTGCAAATTGGCAATTTCACCATGTAGTTTCTGGCAATAAGGGCAAGAAGTATCGGTAAAAATGTTCAATATCGCTTTTTCTTCTCCGTTGGCCGGGAATACGGACTTGTCCTCGATCGCAAATTTAGCGATTGCATCGAGTGCGATTTTCCCCTTGGCGAGGTTGGTCAGGTTTTGCCCTTGCTCAAGATCGATCAGGTTACCCATGAACAGGTATCGACCATCGGCGCTCAGATAGCCGAAGTTGGAGCCAAATTGAGTTTCAAAAATACCGTCCACCGGGGTCGGAACCGGATCCGAGACCTTGTTGTTGCCCAGTCTCTTTTTCAAGAGTGCGGTTATTTTGTTGTTTGCGGTAGCCTGTTCCAGGTTTTCAACAAAACTTGTAATCGAAGAAACGTCATTCGCTTTGTTGGCCCCGGCCCACTTTTGGTAAATTTTATCGGGCCATTTAGACTGAAAAAAGGCGATCACGGCATCGATGTCCTGATCCGATAACTGGCCGGCGAAACCCGGCATGACGCCACCAAGTTTCACACCTCCTTCGAGTATGGTTCGTTTCAGCAATTCTTTGTTGTGGTGCCAGGCATGTGCGGTACCGTTTAATGGCGGTGGCGGATAATTACCGTCCGCGTCGGTTTTTTTCCAGTCAGCAGTGCCCTCGGCATTTTGGCCGTGGCATGATGCGCAGTTTTGTTTGAATAGCGTTGCGCCTTTGTCTATATCGGCCTGATCATACCAGCGGCTTTCCGCCTGCGCAGGCGCCGCCAGCAAGAGTCCGGCCAGCAGTCCGAACCGGATAAAATCCCTGGTAGCCTTATAAGCGAGTTGTTTATTCATGGTGCTTCCTCTTCAAGGTGTTTAATTTTTAATGCATCGATTTCGAATTATTTTGCTGTTATTGCATGCATTGCATGTGTTTTGGACCCTGGCATTCGAGTTCGCGTTTGCTCCACAGGCTCTTGATGTAAGCGACCAGATCCCGCGCATCATGCTCTGAAACATCCGCATCTTTCCAGGCTGCCATGCGTGGCGTACGCGATGATCCCTCGAGAATGAGCTTTACCAGCGCATCGTCGGTGTGATGCCAGGCATGCGCAGAGGCGTCGAGTGCCGGTGCCTGGATATAGTTCTTATCGGTGAGCGCCTGGACTGTGTAAGTTTCACCCACTCCGTCCTTGCCATGGCAAGCCTGGCAATTTTTTACATAAAGATCGCGGCCGCTTTTTTCGGTGGGCGTGCGGGCCTGATAGGGACCCGATAATTGATGCCAGTCGATACCGTAGTTTTCCGATACGATCATCTTGCCGTATTGATTGGTTGCAATCAGCCTGGCCGGGGTCCAGGAGGTTGTCGTCAACTGCCGCAAAACCTGACTGCCCAATTGATTATTCACCTCCAGCCATTGATTGGTCTTGAGGTTGAGTTGTAGCAGTCCCCTGGCCGCGACGAAGGCATACACCGTTCCCTGCGGAGTAGTTGCGACCATGGTCGCGGGCAGGCGGTAACCTTCGTAGATTTCCCAGGTATGTCCGTGATCGTCGCTATGAAACAGGCCCTGGTCAGTTGCTGCGATGTATTGTTCACCCGCGTTATCGACGATAGCAAAGCTGTTGATCCGGGGTAATTGATCGGAGGGGATCGCTGCGCTATATCCTATCAAACTGTTACCAAGCAGAATGATAGCTGCAAAGATCTGTAAGTATTGCATAGGTTAAGTTCTCCAGTTATTCATCTATTTGATTTCCGCCCAGCGTTGCCTGGTGCGAAAGTAAACGATAAAGTTTCCGACGTCCTGTGGCGGCGTCAACTCAGACAGCGGTGGGAGCATCCTGAAGGAAAAGCGCTTCATAACGGCTGCTCCGGGTCGTTCAATTGGTGCCTGTGCCGGTAACGCTGAACGGCATTGATTAACAGCGGAACGAGCGTAAACAAGCCAATAATCAGAATGATGACAATTACGTCACCACGGCTGCTTTCGACTATTTCACTACCCATGTGTGCGAGAATAAAACTGACCGGCATCAGACCCAGAAGCGTCGCCAGTGTAAAACGCCATAACTTAATGGCTGTTAAACCGGCCGCATAACTGACCAGGTCGAATGACATGAATGGTATCAACCGGGAAACGAATACAATCGTCGTCAACGCGTTTTGTGAACCAAGGCGACCCAGGGACAAGTTTTCGCCGAGAAACTTTCGGGCTAGCTCGTGCCCGGCAAATCGCGCTATGGCGAATGCGATTATTGCACCGACTCCGGCACCGGTAACAATATAGATAGTTCCAACAACGTGCCCGTACACCGCGCCTGCTGCGAGCGCGATCGGTGCACTGGGGAGCGGATTAAATACGATAGCCAGAACCATGAGGCCGATTACCAGCATCGGACCCAAGATACCTAGTTCCCTAATTCTCATTACCAATAAATCCAAATCGGAAAATAAATTGGCGAATCCGGAATTAATCAGCATGAAATAAGCCCCGGCCATCGTTACGATCAACAAGGTTGCATAAAATATCTTTCGAAACGGAAACTTCATTTAGTAGCCAACCAGTCTATTTTTAACTCCCTGCACAAGCTCACCAATTTTTTGGCGTAACAGGGCGCCTCGAAATCTCAAGATCCGAGGCACCCGCGTCCATCGATTACTGGTAACTTTCTTATTCCGCCTTTTGCAGTTCCACAAGTTGCGATAGCAGTGATTCGATATTCTTCAGACGCTGCTCCATGTTGGCCATATGTTGCATGCGCATTTGCATCATCTGGGGATTCATCATCATGTCCCCCTTTCCCCCGTTCATCATCGGCATACCGTAATTTTGACCGTGACCATAACCATGCCCCATCCCGCTCATCCCATGCATCATCATGTGCATCATTTGTGGGTTCATCATTGGCATA
>CALJYH010000038.1 GCA_937984095.1 uncultured Gammaproteobacteria bacterium
TGATTGATTTATTGAATTTTGGGCGATCGAAGGCTAGAATCTGCGCCCATTTTGGCCTAACGGCTTAGGAGAACGATTTTTTATGGCTCGTATTGCAGGCGTAAATATACCTGATCACAAGCATACAGTGATTGCATTGCAATCAATTTTTGGCATTGGCGCTACGCGCTCTGCCAATATCTGTAGCGCGACCGGTATCGACCCACAGACCAAGGTGCGTGAGTTAAACGAAGAGCAGCTCGAACAGATTCGAGCCAGTATTGAAACCTATACCACCGAAGGCGATTTGCGGCGCGAGATTTCGATGAATATCAAGCGCTTGATGGATCTGGGTACCAATCGCGGGATTCGTCATCGCCGTGGTTTGCCGGTGCGCGGTCAACGCACCAAGACCAATGCTCGCACCCGCAAGGGACCGCGTCGTCCGCTGAAGCGATAAGCCAGGATTAACAGGTAACATAATGGTTGATAAATCTCGTATCAAGAAGAAAGTCAAACGCGTCGTATCCGACGGCGTAGCGCATATTCATGCGACTTTTAATAATACTATCGTCACCATCAGCGATCGCCAGGGCAATGCGTTGACCTGGGCTACCGCGGGTGGTTCTGGTTTTCGCGGATCGCGCAAGTCGACGCCGTTCGCGGCTCAGGTTGCGGCCGAGCGCGCCGGACAGGCGGCACAGGAAATGGGCATGAAAAACCTCGAAGTCATGGTCAAAGGTCCAGGACCGGGGCGTGATTCAGCAGTTCGTGCACTGAACGGAATCGGATTCAAGATTTCGCGCATTGATGACGTTACGCCAATTCCGCATAACGGTTGTCGTCCACCGAAAAAACGTCGTGTATAGGCAGGATTTCTAATGGCAAAATATATCGGACCAAAATGTAAGCTGATGCGTCGTGAAGGTGCGGATCTGAGTTTGAAATCATCGCGTCGCGCGGTTGATACCAAGTGCAAGATCGACAATCCTCCCGGGATGCACGGTGCAGGCACGCGTAAGCCACGACAGTCGGACTACGGTTTGCAGTTGCGCGAAAAGCAAAAGTTGCGCCGTATTTACGGCATTCTCGAGCGTCAATTCCGTAACTACTACAAGGAAGCCTCGCGTATCAAAGGCTCTACCGGTGAAAACCTGTTGCAGTTGCTGGAAGCCAGGCTTGATAACGTTGTTTATCGCATGGGTTTCGGTTCGACCCGTGCGGAAGCCAGGCAACTGGTAAACCACAAGTCGATCCAGGTGAACGGTAAAATCGTTAATATACCATCGTACGTGGTTTCGGCCTCGGATGTCGTCAGCGTGCGGGAAAGATCTCGCAAACAGGCACGTATTGCCGAGTCACTGGCGTTAGCCGAACAAATCGGTTTTCCGGATTGGGTCGATGTTAACCAGAACAAGTTTGAAGGTACTTTCAAGGCGCTGCCAGAGCGCAGCGAATTGCCGCCTGATATCAACGAGCAGCTCGTTGTTGAACTTTATTCCAAATAATTAGCGGGTTATTTATGTCTAAACTGTACTCTGATTTACTGAAGCCAAAGCATGTTAAAGTCGAAGAACAAGAGACTTACCACGCGAAGGTTTCAATCGAGCCGCTGGAACGCGGTTTTGGTCATACCCTCGGTAATGCGCTGAGGCGTATTTTGCTGTCTTCGGTGCGTGGTTGCGCCATCGTTGATTGCCGCATCGAAGGTGTGCTGCACGAATACACGACGATCGATGGTGTTCAGGAAGATGTGATCGATATCCTGCTCAACCTCAAGGGTGTCGGAATCATCATGCATGCCAGGGACGAAGCGACCTTGACTATATCCAAGAAAGGCCCGGGAGTTGTCACAGCAGGTGATATTCAACTCGATCACGATGTCGAAATCATCGATCCGGAATACGTTATTGCAACCCTGACCAAGGCCAAGAATTTTGATATGTCACTGCATGTGATGAAGGGTCGCGGTTACCAGCCGGCTAATACACGCCAGACTTCGGAAGAAGATGCAGCGCTGGGTCATCTGCAGCTTGATGCATCCTTCTCACCGGTGCGCAAGATTGCCTACAGCGTTGAAGCAGCGCGCGTTGAACAGCGTACTGACCTGGATAAGCTGATCATTGATATCGAAACCAACGGAACGATCGATCCGGAGGAGGCGATTCGCGTCGCCGGTAGTATCCTCAAGGATCAACTATCTGTGTTCGTTAACCTCGAAGGTTCTGACGAGGAGGTCGAGCACGAGCCAGAATCACATATCGATCCGATACTGCTGCGTCCGGTTGATGATCTCGAGCTAACTGTACGCTCGGCTAACTGTCTGAAAGCAGAGAATATTTACTACATCGGCGATTTAATTCAGCGCACCGAAGTCGAATTGCTGAAAACCCCGAATCTGGGTAAGAAGTCCCTGACTGAGATCAAGGACGTGCTGGCGTCCTATAGCCTGTCACTGGGCATGCGTCTCGAAAACTGGCCTCCTGCCAGTATCGAAAACGACAGCAAGTTAGCAAGTTAAGAGGTTTAAACGATGCGTCATCGTAACAGTGGGCGACAGCTCAATAGAAACAGTTCACATCGCAAGGCGATGTTCAAGAACATGGCTGCCTCCTTAATAGATCACGAAGTGATTCGTACTACCGTGCCGAAGGCAAAAGAATTGCGTCGTGTTGCCGAGCCCCTGATTACACTCGCCAAGGAGGACAGTGTAGCCAACCGGCGCGTGGCTTTCAGTCGTCTGCGTGACAAGTCTGCCGTGGGCAAGCTGTTTGCTGATCTCGGGCCTCGTTACAAGGAGCGTCCCGGTGGTTACATGCGCATTCTGAAATGTGGTTTTCGTCCTGGAGACAAGGCTCCCATGGCCTACGTCGAGTTGGTGGACCGCCCGGATGTCGATTACGACGACGAGTAAACCTTGCGCAAAATTATAAAAGCCAGCGTAATGCTGGCTTTTTTTTGCCTGTTGTAGGGAACCGGTCTGGGTGCTGCGCTGAAATTAGATCCCGAGGCCCGTCAGGCTGCCAGGTCGGTGGCACGACGCCCGGCGATACTGCGCCTGCTTATCCCTATATTCGGCATGAATTCGTCCAGTTTGCCCATCTTGACGCGGCGGTCCGTGCCGGTACGCCGATCGTTGAGAAAAATGTAGTGACAGCGACAGTCTTCCTCGATGCATGTTTCAAGTGGCAGGGACGGCGCTTCCCTCGACAGGAAGATTTGACCGGTCAAATCTGCGACATGATCGCAGGCAATGAGTCCAGGACGTATTTTTACCGAACGCCATCTGGTGTCTTCTGAATTTTTGTTGCGGTTTCCGGGTTTACCGATTTTCTTGAAGCGCTGTACCTTTTCTCCGTAATCGTATGGTTTGAAAAGGATCATGATGATTGCGGCAAGCATAATCACAATAACGATAATAAATATTATCGATATCGTATCAATCTTTGACAACTGACTTAAAACCGCTTCCATCTTACCAATTCAGAGATTTGTAGCGAGTTTGCCCAGGTGTTCTCACCGGTAAAAAAAACCAACTCGCAGTCGGCTTTTAGTTTCACTCTTTTTTTTAACCATGTCTAGCACCCGTTAGAGCATTTGCCACTGCTATCGAAGCTCATGGTGCGACCACTGAGGGGGACATGAACCGGTATTTTGCTCAGTTTACTAAAGCTATCGACGCGCGTACCCGCGATTACCTTGCCATTCTGGGTGGATGGCTGGTTGGCATGAGAGGCGATAACCGAATTGGGTTTTATCAATTCGTTGAC
>CALJYH010000039.1 GCA_937984095.1 uncultured Gammaproteobacteria bacterium
GAGCGCAGCGAAAAAACTTAAAGTTAATCTCGGAGATGAAATCGACGCCAGCCTCGCCCGGCAATTCCACGGCAAGCGCGAGCGGGTGCATTTGCCGATCAAGGTTATCGATATCGCTGACGTTGCGGTCACCTCGCGTAATGTCGCTTTTGTTAGCCTGGATTTACTGATTGCCAGCGAGCTGTTCAAGGATGGGCGTGCTGTCGAGGAACTCTCATGGGGGGGTGATAGCGAGGCATCAACGGAACGAATCTATCCTTCGTTTCGACTCTATGCGCGTTCGATCTATGACGTAGAAAAGCTGGTGAATGATCTCGAGAAAGAGGGCGCCAAGATTAAAGCCAATGTTGCTGAAATTGCCACCGTGCAATCGATTGATCAGAATCTTTCTGTCATATTCTGGAGTATCTCCTGTGTCGGGGCTATTGGATTTTCATTTTCGCTGGGCGCGAGCCTGTGGGCCAACGTTGATCGTAAGCGTAAGGAATTGAGCGTGTTAAGCCTGATCGGATTTAAAAGTGGGCGGATTGTCATGTTTCCGGTTCTGCAATCGTTTTACACGGCCATACTCGGGTGGTTGCTTGCGGTTCTCGTCTATCTTGGTTTTGAACACCTGATCAATTATTTCCTGGCCCCGCGACTCAAACTTGATCGCGCCCTGTGTTTTCTGCTCACCGAGCATTTCCTGTGGGCTTTGGGGTTGACAGTCGTCGTCGCTATTTCTGCTGCAATTCTGGGTGGTGCGCGTGCGGCCAAGATCGAACCTTCCGAAGGCTTACGAGAAATCTAAAAATTGTAGGTCCAATCCTACATAAACAGTTGCCCGAGATTACACATAAAGCCGCCTTACAGAGTAGGGTAGGGACGCTCGAAACCTTATAATTCAGAACATGCCGGTATGGATTCAGGCAAAGGAGATGTTAATAAATTACTTTATTGCATCAAAGGCAGGAAGCCTTGCAGGAAGCCGTTAGATCAAGTAAGCAGGTAATCTTTGGGTCCTCGCACCTTCTCGGTTCGAGGACCTTTTTTACTTCTGCAGCCACGCTCTTTATAGAAGCGTATTGTGGTAGCATTCGCGGCATGCAAGGCTCCCAGATCACGCAGGATATTAAACCCGTATATTTGCTCGCCAGCGCCGAACCGTTATTGACTCGCGATTGGCTTGACGATGCGCGTGATGCGCTGCGCGCAGCGGGATTTGAAGACATTCTGAATCTACAAACCGATACCGGTTTCGATTGGCAGGAGCTACTGCAGGAAGGCGATATGATGTCGCTGTTTTCAGAGCATAAGTGCCGTATTGTGACCATGCCGACCGGAAAACCCGGGCAGTCTGGAAGCAAGGTAATTCAGAGTCTTTGCGAAGACCCGACCGAAGGCAATGTTTATATCTTCTCGGTACCGGCGCTCGATCGGCAGTCCAGAAACGCTAGCTGGTGCAAGGCAATCCAGGCAACGGGTAAGATTGTCGAGCTTAAACCGGTGTATGAAAATCAATTGGCAGACTGGTTATTGCAAAGGGCTCACGGCAAAGGGCTTAAGCTTGATTTGCAATCGGCCCTGTTTCTGGCTGAACGTACCGAGGGTAACCTGTTGGCGGCAGACCAGGAGCTGGAAAAACTTTCGATACGATTTGTAGACCAGCCAGAGATCGATTTCGAAACCATAGCGGCATCGGTTTCAGAGTCGTCACGCTACAGTCATTTCCTGCTGGTCGATGCCTGTCTTGCCGGAAAAACCGGGCGTGCGTTAAAGATTCTGGATAGCCTCGAAGCGGAGGGCTATGCCACGGCACAGTTGCGTTGGGCATTGCAGAATTCGCTGGAACAACTGGATCGGCTCAAGCAGGCCCAGCGTGGTGGTTCGATTGGCGATCGCATCTGGCAGGAACTGCGCATCTGGCGCGGAAAACAGGGTCTTTACCAGGCCGCATTGAGCAGGCTTGGGGCCGCACGGATTGAGCGTTTGCTGCAAAGCTGTGCTACATTAGATCGCCTCGGGAAGGGGCAACAGGACAGTGAATTCTATGATCAGGACTGGTTACAGGTAAAATCACTGGTTGCAGACTTCAGCGGTGATATTGGTAATAGAATATGAGCGTGGCGTTACATAAAGAACAGGTTACGAACCTGAGTCAGTACATGGTACAGCTAGGGCAGTCGGCACGTGCGGCGGCAGCCGAACTCGCGCATGCGGAGCCACAACATAAGAACCGGGCGTTACTCGCGATCGCAACGGTACTGGATCAACGCCGTGATTTTATTTTGCAGGAGAATAAAAAGGATCTTGAGGCGGCCAGTGTTAATCAGTTAAGTGCCGCTATGCTCGAGCGGCTTGAACTGAATCAGGCACGTATCGATGCGATGATCGAAGGATTGCAACAAGTAGCGGGTCTCGCCGACCCGATTGGTGAAATCACTGAATTGCGCTACCGCCCCTCCGGTATCCAGGTGGGCAAGATGCGGGTGCCGCTCGGCGTTATCGGCATTATTTACGAATCGAGGCCAAACGTGACGATCGATGCGGCGGCGTTATGCCTTAAATCCGGGAACGCAAGTATATTGCGTGGTGGCAAGGAAGCGCTGCATTCTAACCAGGCCATATATCAGTGTATTCAGCAGGGTCTGAAGCAAGCCGATTTGATAGAGCAGGCGGTCCAGGTTATTAATACCACCGACCGTGAAGCGGTCAGCCAGATGTTGAAGATGCATGACTGTATTGACGTGATCATTCCGCGCGGCGGGAAGTCCCTGATCGAGCGTATTGCCGGTGAGTCGATGATTCCGGTGATCAAGCACCTGGACGGTGTTTGTCATGTATTTATAGATGATCAGGCCGACCTGCAAAAGGCGCTGAATATTGCCGTAAACGCCAAAACCAGGCGCTACGGGGTGTGTAATGCGATGGAAACGCTACTCGTGGCAGAGGCGATTACAGATCGTGTTATGCCCGGCATTATCGAACAAATGTTGGCCAGCGGTGTCGAGTTGCGCGGCTGCGAACGCAGTTGCCAGTTCGACGTCGCAAAAATTAAACCCGCCAGCGAAGATGACTGGTATACCGAATACCTGGCGCCAATTTTATCGATTCGTATTGTCGATGGTCTCGAGCAGGCGATCGAGCATATCAATCATTACGGTTCACATCACACCGATGCGATTGTGAGCGAGGACTATAGCCATACCCGCGAATTTACACGGCGTGTCGATTCGAGTTCGGTCATGGTCAATGCCTCGCCCGGTTTCGCAGATGGATTCGAATATGGCCTGGGTGCCGAGATCGGAATCAGCACCGATAAACTGCATGCCCGTGGGCCGGTTGGACTGGAAGGGTTAACTTCGCAGAAGTACGTTGTTTTCGGGGACGGAAACGTACGTTCCTAGAAATGATAGGGATTTTGGGAGGAACCTTCGATCCAGTCCACGAGGGGCATTTTCACATTGCAACTCAGGTACTGATCCGGCTTGGCCTGGAACAGGTACAGTTTATGCCGTGCGCATTGCCGGTGCATCGAGATGAACCCCATGCCTCCGCCACGGATCGCTGCGCGATGCTTGAATTGATGATCGCAGACCAGGCCGCGTTTGCGTTGAACACCCTTGAACTTGATCGCAGTGGGCCATCGTACACGGTCGATAGCCTGCGCGAGATCCGCCGCCAAAGTGACGCGACCCTGGTGCTGGTACTCGGCGCAGACGCCTTCAACGATTTCGCCAGCTGGAAATTACCGCATGAAATCCTGCAGATTGCTCACCTGGTTGTCTGTTATCGCCCGGGTTACGAAGTGGATACGCATATTTTTAACGACTATCTTGCCGATTCATCCGGCGTTTTGTCTGAACAGCCGGCAGGTGCCATTCTATTGCTCGAAGTCGAAGCGATTGACTGCTCCTCAAGCGCGGTGCGTGCCGCGTTAATACAAGGTGACACCGCGGGACAATGTCTACGCCCGGTGGTGGCAAATTATATCGATAAACATGGTTTATATCGGAGAACTGTTGACTAATACCAAGCCCACCGAGTTGCAGGTCGAGGCAACTAAAAAAATGGCACTACAGGCGCTGGAAAACTTAAAGGCGGAAAATGTAGTACTACTGGACGTGCGTGCCCAGTCCAGTTTCACGGACTATATGATATTTGCGAGTGGAAGTTCCAGGCGCCACGTCAGTGCAATCGCTGAATCGGTTGTCGAGGCTGCAAAGGTAGCTGATAGTCCCGCCATTGGCATCGAGGGAGAGGATATTGGCGAATGGATACTGGTTGATCTCGGTGACGTAATTGTACATATCATGTTGCCAGATGTGCGACTCTACTATGACCTTGAAAAGCTCTGGGGCGAAGAACTGGCTGTTGGCTGAGAATGCAGATCCAGGTAATCAATGTCGCGCAAAAATTGCCCGCCTGGGTTGAAGCTGCCTGCGATGATTATTTGAAACGAATTCCAAGGGAAATTTCGCTAAAACTCGTGACTGTGCCACTTGCGTCTCGCAAATCACAACAGTCCTCGGCACGACAGAAACAACGAGAGTCGGCCCTTATACTGGAAAAATTGACTCCCGGCAGTTTGAATATTGCGCTCGATGAGCGTGGTGAACCGTGGTCAAGTACCGACTGGTCAAAAAACCTGCAACGCTGGATGTTTGATTTTCCACGCGTGAACCTGATCATCGGTGGGCCGGATGGTTTGTCGCCAGAATGTATCGCAGCCTGTCAGCACCGGGTCTCGTTGGGAAAAATGACGATGCCGCATGCGCTCGTCAAGGTAGTGGTTGTGGAACAACTATACCGTGCCTGGACCATCCTCAAGGGTCATCCCTATCATCGCGAATAGGCGACCCGGACAGGCTTTCGAGCTATCATGCCAGAATGATTTATCTCGCTTCCAAATCACCCCGCAGGGCCGAGTTATTGCGCCAGATCGGAATTGAATTTGTAGTCCAGGCCATGGATATCGATGAGAGCAGAGAGCCAACGGAATCGGCTGCCGAGTACGTGAGCCGCATGGCCACGGCCAAGGCCGGGATTGTTGCCGCGCAGCTGGATGGCAAGCAGGAGTCCTACGCGGTTTTAGCGGCAGATACTACTATCGCGCTTGATGGTGATACCATTGGCAAGCCTGCCAATCGCGAGCAATGTCACTCTATTTTGCAACAATTGTCTGGCAGGCAACACCTGGTTTTAAGTGCTGTCGCTTTGGCCACGCCGGGCAAAGTCGCGTTACGACTAACCCAAAGCAGAGTTAGTTTCAGGTCGATATCGGCCTCGGAAATCGAGTCCTATTGTGCGACCGGGGAGCCGATGGACAAGGCAGGTGCCTACGCAATTCAGGGTAAGGCTGCTATCTTTATTGAGTACCTTGAGGGAAGTTATTCAGCGGTTATGGGTTTGCCGCTTTACGAGACTGCAGAGTTACTGCAAGACGCAGATATAGCGATGTTTTGATTATGATGATAAGCGAAGAAATACTGATCAATATAACGCCCCAGGAAACCCGGGTAGCGATAGTGGAAAACGGGGCGCTGCAGGAAGTCAGTATCGAGCGTCAGAGTAGCCGCGGAATTGTCGGCAATATATACAAAGGCAAGGTCAATCGGGTGCTGCCAGGTATGGAGGCTGCCTTTGTTGATATTGGTCTCGAGAAAGCCGGGTTTTTGCATGTCTCTGATATTGATACAGGTGATGAAAGTGCAGGCGCAGAGGAGAATATGACGCGCCCGACAATCAATGAACTTTTGCGTGAAGGGGAAACGCTGTTGGTGCAGGTTGTCAAGGATCCAATTGGCACCAAGGGCGCACGTTTGACGACCAGTATATCCGTGCCCTCGCGCTACCTGGTTTACATGCCAAACTCCACGTCTGTCGGTATATCGGTCAAGATCGAAGATGAAACCGAGCGTGAACGCCTGAAAAAACTGATCGAGACCTGCCGTTCCGAAAGCCAGGTTGGCGGATGTATTATTCGTACCGCCGCGGAAGGCGTTGACGAGGCCGAATTGCTGCGCGATATCGCATTTTTATCCAAGCTTTGGGGGTCGTTACTCGAGCACGCAGAATCGCTGCCTCCCGGGAGTATGATTCACGAGGATCTACCGCTGTCGATACGTACCCTGCGTGACATGGTGGGGGTCGATACCACCCTGGTAAAAGTTGATTCTCGAGAAACTTACCAGCGTATGACAGATTTTGCGACGCGTTATATTCCGGACCTGCCGGCCAGGATCGAACACTATCCGGGCGAACGCCCACTGTACGATGTTTACAATATCGACGATGAACTGCAACGTGCGCTCGAGCGCCAGGTCGGTCTTAAATCAGGTGGTTACCTGATTATTGATCAAACCGAGGCGATGACGACCATTGATATCAATACCGGTGCGTTTGTGGGTCATCATAATCTCGAAGAAACCATTTTTAAAACCAATATGGAGGCGTCACAGGCAATCGCACGGCAACTCAGGTTACGTAACCTGGGAGGCATTATCATCATCGATTTCATTGATATGGAACACGAGGATCATAAGCGGCAGGTGTTAAAATCACTTGAGAAGTATCTCGATAAGGACCATGCCAAGACCCAGGTATGTGAGGTTTCTCCGCTGGGATTAGTCGAAATGACGCGTAAACGCACGCGTGAAAGCCTGGAGCATATCTTGTGTGAACCGTGTAAAACCTGTCATGGTCGAGGCTCGCTCAAAACCACTGAAACCGTGTGCTACGAGATATTCCGCGAAATTCTGCGCGAGGCTCGCTTTTACGATGAAGCGCGCCAATTGCTGGTAATGGCAAACCAGGACGTTGTCGATAGATTGCTCGACGAAGAGGCGGCAAATTTGGCCGAACTGGAAACCTTTATCAAAATTCCGGTCAAACTTCAGGTAGAGGCACATTTATCACAGGAATCCTATGACGTGGTGCCAGTCTAAACATCTCGAGCTGGTCGAATGGAACTTATAAAAAGAATTAGCCTTGGAGTGTTCGTAGTCGCTGTCATCCTGCTGGCAATTATCATGGGCAGCCTGAGACTCGCGATCAGCAATATCGAGTATTTCAAACCTGAAATTGAGTACCTGCTAGAGCGTAATGTCAGCAAAGGTATCGTATTTACCGGGGTCAGCGGAGAAGTAAACCGCTTCAATCCGATACTTCGTATCGAGAATGTTTCGATAAACCTGCCCGATAGATCACAACCATTATTTATCGATCGCCTCACAGTTGAGTTTGATTTTTGGGCCAGTCTGAGGGAGGAGGCACCCGTTGTGCTTGAGATTTCCGGCAAGCTGGAAAAGCTGGAATTGACAAGAGACGAGTCAGGTCGATGGTGGACTCACGATCTCGAGATTGGTGCGGGTAAGAAGCGGAGTTCGACGTTCAGTTTTATGGAATCGCTGGCATTCGTGCCGCGCTATCTCAAACTCGATTTACGCCGGTTAATCATACGAGATGAAAAAAATCCCGCAACGTACCAGTTAGAACGTGTCTCAGCACACATCAACTACCAGCAAGGTCAGTTTTTTACACAATTAAGCGCCGCACTGCCGGATGAGCTCGGGCAGGGCATATTGGTGAAATCCGTTGTGGGCCCAAATCGAAGCGTGGTCTACGTTAATGTGTCAAATTTACAATTGCCTGCCATTGCCGGGTTATTTGACTTGAATACCTGGGGCCTGACAAATGGTGCCCTGGATGGTGAAGCCTGGCTTAACATGTCCGGTGTCCGCGTAGTTGCTGTCAATGGTAACATGGTACTTAAGCGAGGTCGGTTGCAGGCCTTTGCCGATAGCATGCCCTTGGCGGTGGATTATCGAGCGCGATTCAGCGCCATTCATCGCAAATCCAGTTGGCGAGTCACCAGCAACGTCGACCATCTGAGAATTGATAACCAGAATGTGTTGGGATTTCACACTCAGTTGGAAGTTGCCGGCGGACCCGACCAGAACCTTGTTTCCGCATGGGTAAACCGATTTCAGATCTCCAGTTTGCCGGCTATAGCGGGACAGTGGCTACCGGCAAACATCAATCAGCAAATCGCACAAGGTAAATTACAGGGATTACTTCGGGACCTGGTGTTCAGCATCGACCTGGAACGACCGGAGGAGTTTAAAATAGGCGGTCGAGCGGTCCAGGTAAACAATGAGGCATTCGCGAATGTTCCGGGCGTAACGAATCTAAACGCTGATTTTGTGTTGGGGAGCAAGCGCCTGGGGCTGAAGGTCTACGGTGAACGGGTTAGCCTAGACTTCGCTGACTTTTTCAGGGCTCCACTGGAATTTGATGCTCTGGAGTTGAACGCAAATGTCAACCAGAATGCTTCAGGCGAAATTTTATTTTCAGTTGACGATTTTCAGGCAAGCAACCAGGATGCCAATGTTTCGGGTCGCATTTGGATGAAATCCGATCAGCACGAGCGCCCCTTCATGTACCTGCGGGCTAATTTTACCGATGCCGATGCGAGCAGTGCCGGTAAATACATGCCGATAAAACTATTGCCCGAGAAGACACTGGAGTGGCTGGATCGTGGTATTAAGGGAGGATTTTCTCCTGCAGGCGATATTCAGTTTCACGGCAGGCTAAGCGGTTTTAAAAACCTTGTACAAGAAAGATCGGGTGAGTTTTTTGTCGATTTCAATGTCGAGCAGGCCGACGTGTTTTTCGCGCCCGGATGGTTGCATGCCAGGAACGGTACTGGCAGGGTTTTGTTTCATAATACTGGCCTTGAGTTCGACCTGAATCGAGTCAGCTATGAGAAACTTGATAATGCCCGTGCCCGGGGATCGATCGCCAATTTCAATAAAGCCGTGCTGGAACTCGCCATCAAGAGCGAGTCACCGGCTGCCGATGCACTGCGCATATGGATCGATACTCCGGTCGGGCAACGTTATCGTGAAGTGATCAGCAATTTGCATGACCTTGAAGGTGACGTCAGCAGTGATATCAAAATTAGCCTGCCGCTGCATAGCGGGGACGAGAAACAGCAGGTCCGTGTCCTGGTCGACTTTGAAAACGCAAGCGCGCGGGCGCAGAGTTGGGGGCTGGACCTGTCACGGATAAAGGGTCGACTCCAGGTAACGGAGGATACAATTGTCGCCCGGAATATAAACGCCAGGTTCTTCGACGATCCGGTCGAGATTGCGATTAGAACCGAAAAGCCGGGTGGCGATACAATCGTGAATGTGCACGGTAGGCTCGAATCCAGGAACCTGCTAAAGCGACTGCCTGAAGAGTTGACCCGGCACATTAACGGTAAAAGCGATTGGCAAGTGAAGCTGAATATTGCGGCGGAATCAGCGTCAGACGAGCACCCCTATTTGCATATAACCGCTGCCAGCAAGTTAAAAAATACGGAAATAGCGCTACCTGCACCGTTTGCCAAATCAAGGCAGGATTCTTCACGGATTTCGGCTGACGTCAAATTTTACCCGCAACAGGTTCATTTCACGACGGACTTCGAATCTGACACTCATGGTCGCGGACAGCTGACCTCGAGCAATAACCAGGATTTTCAGCTGGATTCACTTGAACTCGCCTTCGCAGAGGAGTTCGAGCCTGTAATGCAGGCTGGTTTAAATCTGCATGGGTTTGTTAGCGAGATTTCAATTGACGACTGGATTCCAATTTTCAAGGGCTCTGGTATGTCGAGTCCCAATCTGTTTAGTACTGCCGATCTCACATTTGATCGTGTCCATGCCTTTAACCGGGCTCTTGAAAACGTTGAATTCGAAGTCAAGCAGATTAATCAACGCTTCGTTGGGGAAATTGAATCTTCGATGCTCAGCGGCCGCTTTGAAGCCCCGAGCCAGGTTTCTCCGGAAAATCCGCTTGTTGTAAACTTGGGGTACCTGAGACTGGACAAACTCGACCAGGAAGCAGATTATGCCGCATTGCTGCCGGGTGATTTGACCGATTTTCGCTTCACTTCCCAGGCACTGGTTTTTCATGACATGCTGTTTAATGATGCGCTAATCGAAGCCAGGCAAGTTGAAAATATTCTTCATGTCGATAATTTCAGCATGCGTCGTGAAGAGATCCTTATGTCTGGCAAAGCGCACTGGGAATACGATGCAAGCAACCGTTCACATCGTTCCAGTGTCAGTGTGGGCCTAAAGGGTCCTGAATTCGGTCAGGCGATAGCGGGACTAGGATTCGGTGATTCCATGACTAATGGCAGAGTAGATTTTAACGGTGAGTTTACCTGGTCGGCACCGTTGCTGGATTTCGAGCTGGATAATTTTGCAGGTGAAGCACAACTTAAAATTGTCGACGGTATACTCAACAACGTCGAACCGGGTGGTGGCAGGTTGGTTGGGCTGTTGAGTTTGAGCGCGATACCGAGGCGGCTGTCACTGGATTTTTCCGATGTGGTGGTTGAGGGTATGGAATTTGAGAAAATTTCCGGATCTTACCGGATAGATGGCGGCATACTGTTTACCAGTGACACCCGGATGGAAGGTCCTGCTGCTAAAATCAAGATTTCGGGTCAGACAGGCATAAAAACGCGTGATTATGACCAGGTTATTCGTGTCACACCGAAAATTAGGCAAACGCTACCGTTAATAGGGGCGATTTCGGCAGGGAGCACGGTTGGCTGGGGTTTGCTGCTGCTGCAAAACCTGTTTAAAAAGTCCATAGACGATGCCGTGGAAGTTGAATACAAGGTCACCGGAAGTTGGGATGATCCCCAGATCGAATTGATAAAGGCTGTTGATGAAAACCAGCAAGAACTACCGCAACATGAAAAGTAAAGCCTGTATCCTCTGCCTGCTCCTGGTAACGGGACATGTGTGGGCTAACTCGGTTCGTATTTTTACGCTGAGTGCCGATGAATGGGCGCGCCCGCGTTCCGGTGCGGTAATTCCGCAATTGTCAGCAGTACGCTCCGCTGTGAGCTACTGGGGTAAGGGTGGTGACAGGATTATGATCATTCGACATCCAGGCGAGGATAGCGGTGAACTCTGGGCAGCGGAACTGCGTGACTGGTTGATATCTCTCGGCATGCCCTCAGATTATATCCTGCTGCTACCAGGCACCCAGGCAGCCGACGAAATCAAACTCATGGTCGGCAACCGCGACGAAATGGAGCAATAACTAGATATGGCGTCAACTTTAGAGGCAGTCAGTAAAACTATTCTCGAACCGAGCGAACTGCAAATTGAGCAGCTTGGCGGATTTCTCGATGGCTTACAGGGCAGAAATGTCGATGCTGGGGATCTGTATTTTCAAACCAGTCAACAGGAGTCCTGGGTTATGGACGACGGCATATTGCGCGAGGGTAGTTTTAATATCGAGAAAGGGGTTGGCATTCGCGCCATGTCCGAGGAGAAAACCGGTTTCGCCTATTGTGATGATCTGCGTAGTAATGCGATTACCCAGGCGGTCGGTAATGCGCGTGCGATTGTAAAGCAGGGCCAGTCCGGAACCAGCGAGATTAAACTTGCGAGTAGACCTGCGACTGCCTTGTATACTTCATACAACCCGGTAGATGGTCGCAGTGCCGAAGAAAAAGTCGAATTGCTCAAAAAACTTGACGCTTATACCCGTTCGCTGGATGAGCGTATCGAACAGGTCATCATTTCATTGTCGGGTGGTATCGATCATATACTGGTCGCGGCTACCGATAATACGCTGGCCTCCGACATACGCCCGTTGGTTCGCCTTAATGTCACCGTGTTGATGCATCAGGCGGAGCGTCGCGAACAAGGCAGCGCTGGTTGTGGCGGGCGACATGCATACGATGTGTTTTTTGACACTGATCGGGCCTATGAATTAGCACGCGAGGCGGTCAGGCAAGCCGCGGTTAATCTCGAATCGATCGCGACGCCCGCTGGCACCATGCCAGTAGTACTGGGACCAGGCTGGCCGGGCGTCCTGTTGCACGAAGCGGTAGGTCACGGTCTGGAAGGAGACTTCAATCGCAAGGGTACTTCGGCCTTCAGTAACAAATTGGGCCAGCAAGTCGCTTCACCGTTGTGCACGATAGTGGATGATGGCACGCTGGTTGATCGTCGGGGTTCGCTAACCGTGGATGACGAGGGTGTTCCCGCGCAATGTACGACGCTGATCGAAAACGGCATACTCAAGGGATATATGCAAGATAAAATGAATGCCCGATTGATGGGGACAGAGTCAACTTCGAACGGGCGACGGGAATCATTTGCACATCTGCCAATGCCGCGCATGACCAACACTTATATGCTCCCGGGAGAGAGTGACCCCGAGGAAATCATCGGCTCGGTGGATAAGGGCCTGTACGCAGTGAATTTTGGTGGTGGCCAGGTGGATATTACTTCGGGACGTTTTGTATTTTCGCTCTCTGAAGCCTACCTGATCGAAAAGGGTAAAATCACCGCACCGGTCAAGGGTGCAACCCTGATTGGTTCGGGTCCCGAGGTCATGGGCAGGATATCGATGCTTGGCAATGACCTGGAACTCGACCAGGGTGTCGGAGTCTGTGGCAAAGAGGGGCAGTCGGTACCGGTCGGGGTAGGGCAGCCTAGTTTAAAGATCGATGAAATTACGGTCGGCGGTACTGACTAATTCACCGATACAGCAGTGATTTCCATGCCCTTGTCACCGCTTTGCAGGGTCAACAGGCCGAGGAACTCTCCTTCAAATTTCGAGCTGCTGAGCCTCCACAATATGGTGATCGAATTTTCCCGGTGAATCGAATCGATAAACTCGAAGTCGGGCTCGATCGAAGTTAATACCGGAAAGTCCTCGCAGCTCTGACGAAAGTGCTCTTCCGATAGTTTTGCCAATAACTCGTTGGAGAAACCACGTGAAAACCGGGCATAATTCTGCTCACGCGCGGCTTCGACGATGTTTTTCCAGATCGGTTCCGCAACCGCCCGCAATTGTTCTTTGTGCAAGCGCGAGAACTGCGTCATGTTAGTCCCTCCCCGGGCTGTGGTTCGGACTGAAGCGAGGCGTGAATATCTTCATAGATAGACAGCATCGCCGGAATCACCAGTAATATCAGAAGTGTCGCAAAGGCGAGTCCAAAGGCGATTGAAACCGCCATCGGTATCAGGAATTGTGCCTGGCGTGAGGTTTCGAAAAGCAATGGCGTCAGCCCGGCGATGGTAGTAAGCGACGTTAATAACACTGCCCGCAGGCGCTGACAGGCGGCTTCTTCAAGCGCTTCGCGGATCGATGCTCCCTTGTCCCTGATATGGCGGTAAAACATGACCAGGATAATTGAGTCGTTGACGACGATGCCTGACAGACCAAAAAAGCCGAACAGTGACAGGATAGTCAGGTTCATGTCCATGATCCAGTGACCGAGCACGGCTCCGGTCAGTCCCAGGGGTATCGTAAGCATGACCAGAAAAGGCCAGCCGTAGGATGAAAAAACCCAGGCCAAAACAAGATACATCAATGTCAGCGCGATAATAGCCCCGGTGCGCATATCGGCGAATGTTTCGCGTTGGCTGGCCGAGCGTCCCTCGATGCTGAATCGTACCCCGTATTTGCTGGCCAGCTCAGGCAGTGTGAATTGTGTCAGGTCGGCAACGATTTCAGCGGTGTTATTAAGTGCGGCGTTGACATCCGCCGATACGTCAACCGACAGCCTGCCGTTGAAATGGCGCAGGGTCTCGAAGCCCTGCGCCGAGCGCCAGTTGGCGACCGTTTCGAGAGCAACAAATTCACCGTTTGGCAGTTTAATTGGTAAATACAGCAGGCTGTCCAGGCGTCGTTGCTCGGAATCAGGTAACTGTAAACGCACTTCGACTTCGTCGGCACCTTGCTGAAAGCGTTGCAGGATGATGCCGTCATAGGCGGCTCGCAGCTGACTCCCTATATCGGTGATGGATAAGCCAAGCGCCTCACCTGCCGGGCTCAATTCGTAAATCAATTGTTCCCTGCCATAGGGGAGGTCATCGTCGATGGCGCTAACACCAGGGATCCCCTCCAGCGATTGCGCCAGGTCAAGTGCAGCCGTTTTTAGTCGATGAGGCGTGGTGCCGGTAAGTCTTATATTGAGTTCGCGTCTCGATGGGCCGACCTGGCGCGAAGTAATCTGGAAACTCTCCACCCCCGGCGGAACCTTGATGCGCGAGTGCCAGTTCTTGATGAAACTGGGATTATCTGTGTTGCGTTGATCAGAGCCGAGCAATTCCACGTAAATCGAGCCCACCCTTTCGCCTGTTATCGCGCGGCCCCGACCGACCGTAGATGCGTGCACCCTGTAATAAGTCGAAACCACGGTTTCATCGATATTGTCGATAGTGTTGAGTAATTCGGCTTCAATCCTGTCGACAAACTTATCGACTTCTTCGCCGGAGGTACCCGAAACAAAGCGTACGTTTGCATACACCGTGGTCGACTCGGGAGAGGGAAAGAATTGCCAGGCAGTCTTGCCTCCAAAAAATAATCCAGCCGCGAATAACAGGAAACCAATCGCAGTTGCAATGGTGGTCCAGCGAAATTCGATTGCGTTACGTACCAGCCGACGGAACCAGTGATCGCGGAAGCGCGCAAAGCCCCGATTGAGTTTTTCTTTCAGGCGAGATTGTTTCTCCATGCGTCCCTGTACAAATGCATGTCGTAAATGCCCGGGCAGGATGAGAAAACTTTCGATCAGTGAAGCGACGATGACGCAGACGATGACGATCGGAATCGCCATCATGATACTGCCCATGCGACCTCCAATCATCATCAGCGGCAAAAATGCTGCGATGGTTGTCAACGATGAAGCCAGAACCGGCGCCAGCATGCGCCTGGCGCCGCCTTCGGAAGCCATCAGGGGAGCTTCGCCCATATCGAAATGGGCCTGTGCGTCTTCGCCTACCACTATGGCATCGTCGACAATGATGCCGAGCGCCATGATCAGTGCAAACAGGCTGATCATGTTGATTGAACCACCGACCATGAACAGGACCGCGAGGGTGGCCATAAACGACACTGGTATACCGACCGCAACCCAGAAAGCAACGCGCGTGGATAAGAACAGGTAGAGAATCAACAATACCAGTACCAGGCCGCCGGCACCATTTTTAAGCAACAACATGATGCGCTCTTTAATTAGTTGCCAGCGCTCGTTAAAAACCTGGATTTCAATATTAGGGGGGAGCTGGGGGCGGGTCTGGTCGAGCCAGTTTTGTAATATCTCCGCCGCTTCCAGCGAGTCACCGGTTTCATTGCGACTTAGCACCAGTACCACGGCGTTGCTGCCGCGCAGGCTAATCGTCGGGGAACCGGGCAGGTGTCGTCTTTCGATTTTGGCTATGTCACCGAGGTGAATACGCTTATCGTCTTCGCTGACGATGGCGAGATTGGCGAAATCCTGTGGCGTTCTGCGCTGGTTTTGACTGCGAATCTCGCGCGCACCATCGTCCTCTCCTATCAATCCTGCTGGTAGATCCTGGCTTTCGGCATCGATGCGATTTGCCAGCTCACCGAGACCGACGCCGAGGCGCTGCATTTGCTCGGCGGCAAGTTCGATTTGCAGTTGTTGTTTGGGTAAACCGAAGATTTCTACCTTGTCGATCCCAGCGCTGATCAGCTCACGTTCGAATTGTCGGGCCAGAAGGCGCAGCTCATCGATCTGTGAAGGTCCGCTGATCAGCAAACGGGCAACTGACTCATAACGCACCAGTTGCGCCACCTTCGGCTTTTCTGCATCCTCCGGCAGATTGTTGAAATCATCGACCTGATTCTTAACCTCATCCAGGGCGAAGGTCATGTTGCTATTTTCGTCGAATTCGAGTGTGATCCCGGAGGTCCCGGTTGCCGAGGTCGAGGTTATTTCCTTGAGACGGTCGATGCTTCGCAGTCGCTGTTCCAGCGGAATTGTAATACCAGATTCCACATCTTCGGCGCTGGCGCCACTCCAGATCGTACTGACTGTAATTCGATCGAGCTCAAAGTTCGGAAAGAACTGTACATTTAGTTTTTGCAGGGCAATGACCCCGGACAACAGCATCATCGCCATTAGCAGGTTGGCGGCAACCCGGTGGCGTGCAAAGATGCCGAGAATACTATTCGACATTGATCTGCACCTTGAGACCCGAAACTGCATTAGGCAGGTGGGTAATCGCGATTTGATCACCGGATTCTATATCACCGCTGCGAATCAAAACCAGTGCCCGACCATCTTCGACACTTGACTGCCCGATTGAAATCACGTCGAGTGCCTGCAAGCGATTCTCGATAACACGGTATACCCGGGAATTTCCGTAGACCGCCTGGTAAGGCACTGCGAAAACACCACTTTCGGCAGGAAGCATTAAGCTGAGTGGCAATAATTCACCCGGACGTAGTTGTTCTGCGATGGCATCGATTGCGAAATAGGCGTCAATACCAGTAGCTTCGGCTTCCCCGGCCAGGCGTATCAGTGGAAAACGACCTAAATACTTGCGATTGGACACGCTGGCATCCAGTTTCTGTCCCTCGGCAAGCGCCACCTGCACCGACTTGACGTAATTAATCGGAAGGTGGGCACGGATCTCGAGATTACTAACCGGAAACAGCGAAATCAGGATCTGGCCCAGTGATACGCGATCTCCTGCGGATACGCCAACCTCGCTGATGATTGCATCGAAAGGGGCCTTTATCGCTGAACGATCCATCGCTAATCTTGCCTGATCGAGTTCTGCCTTGCCACGATCATGTCTCGCCATCAGGATTTGAAGTTTCGCCGGGTAACTTTCGACTTCGAGTTCACGAGCGGTCACCTCGAGCCTGCGTCTACCCTGCTCGCTACGTGCGCTATTCAGGGCGGTATCGGCGCTCAGGTTCTGTTTTTTCAGTTTGACCAGGCGTTGTACCTCGTCATTGGCCAGCGCCAGCAGGTCGCGTTCGGTTTCCAGCGAAGCCTGGTTGGACTGGTATCGAATCTTGAGTTCCTTGATCTGGTTATCGATGTCGCGCAGATCGGCTTCGGCCTGGAGTAGCGATGCCGCGAAATCGCGTCGGTCCATGGTTACCAGGGGTTGTCCCTGCTCGACGCGAGCGCCATTGCGCACGAACACTTTCTCGACGATGCCGCCCCCCGGCGCTGCCGCCTTCAATTGTTCGGGCGACTCGATGCGACCGTAAAGCGTAACGCTGGGCGAAAGTGTCTGTTGCCGTGCCTCGATAACATCGATCTGCCAGATCTTTTCGGTCAGCGCAGGTTTCTCTCTTTCGGTTCTGCTGGAGACCAGCGAAAAATAAAGCACGCCGGCAATCAGAAGCACCAGGAAGGGTAATAATATTTTGGCCGAAGACCTAGCAATCATGATGGAATCTGAAACCGGAAAAATAGAGCATACTCAGTATAACCTTTGTAAAGGTGTGCCAGGTCAAGAATCAAAGGATTCGAAGCGATTTTGAGCCCGATTCTTGAGTACTTTAAGCGGGTCGAAAATCTGACCATTCATTGCCAGGTGTACACCCGCTGGTAATAGCTGAACCGCGGCGCAGGCAAACCCAAGATTGTAGGTTGCATCGTTATGTCGCATACGCGCCGGTTGCATTGCACCGAACAGCACGATGGTCTTATCCCTGATATCCAACAAGGCTTTTGCGGTTTCCGCCATCGTGTCGGTGCCGTGGGTTATCAAAATCTTGTCTTCTTTTACGTTACCAACCGCATCGTGGATCAACTTCCGATCAACGTCATTCATATCGAGGCTATCCTTTTCGAGTAGCGTTACGATGTCATAATCGAAGTTGATATTGGCCTCTTCGAGCAAATCCCCGATGATTGTGTCGGCGAACTGAAATTCGCTTTTGGCGTCGAAATAAATCTTGTCGAAAGTACCGCCGGTGGTGAATATCTTGATTATCAAAGCATGCTCCTGGTAGCGCGTATGAAAGTTGGGCACGGTGCCAAACTAATATTGTAAACTGGCTGGCCCGGCTTAACTAACCTGAATAATCTGAATGACGACTGAGCCATTAGTTCGACCTAAATTGCCTGTGGTTGCTATTTCCTGTGCCTGTATTATTGCATTGTTGGCGTTCGGTCCTCGTTCCGCGATGGGGTTTTTCCAGCTGCCGATATTGCAGGATACCGGTTGGGATCGGACCACCTTTGGTATGGCGATGGCCTTGCAGAACCTGTTCTGGGGCATGGGGCAGCCTCTGTTTGGCGTGATTGCCGATAAGTTTGGCGCCTGGCGGGTGCTCGCTATCGGGGCGGTGCTCTATTTTTCCGGCCTGGTTGTGATGGCGATTGCGCCGAGCCCGGTATGGTTGCACATCGGTGGTGGTATTTTGATCGGGTTAGGCGTAGCGGCCTGCTCCTTCGGGGTAGTGCTGGCGTCGATCGCGCGCCTGGTGAGCCCGGAAAAACGATCTTTTGCATTTGGCCTGGGTACTGCTACCGGTTCAGCCGGTATGTTCATTTTTGCGCCAATATCACAGGGCTTAATCGATACCCTGGGATGGTCCGACAGCCTGGTCGCAATCGGTGCGATCATGCTAATCATTCCGCTACTGGCGATTCCATTGCGCGGTAATTCTTCGACTTCGAAATTTGCTGCAGTTGAATTCGAGCAGACTGCCATGGCAGCCTTGCGCGAAGCTTTCGTCAGCAAGGGATACCTGTTGCTGACGTCCGGGTTTTTCGTCTGTGGCTTCCAGGTCGCATTTATCACCGCCCATTTTCCTGCCTATATCAACGATCTCGGTATCGCTTCGCGCTGGGCAGTGGTCGCGATCAGCCTGATTGGATTTTTTAACATCATCGGTTCACTGGCTTCGGGTGTTATCGGACAACATTACTCGAAGCCGATTTTGCTGAGCCTGATTTATATTGCCCGGTCCATAGCCTTTACGGCATTTCTGCTGACACCGGCGAGTCCCACGACGGTTGTCGTGTTTTCGATCGTAATCGGTATTTTATGGTTATCAACCATTGCCCCAACCAACGCGCTGGTCGCCGTTATGTTTGGTACCCGTTACCTGGGGATGCTCGGTGGTATCGTTTTCTTTTCCCACCAGGTAGGCTCCTTTCTCGGAGTCTGGATGGGGGGCTTTCTCTATGACGCGACCGGCTCTTACGATGTAGTCTGGTGGCTCGGAGTAGCGCTCGGAATTTTCGCCGCGGTCGTGCACTGGCCGATCCGCGAGGAACCCGTCCAACGCCCCGTCCCCGAAGCCGCCTGACAGTAACCTGCTCCCAAACTACTGGCCTGACACATAACCCAGTAGCCTCCAATACAATCAATGGCAATCGATAAAGCTCTCCGAGACTGACTGGGTGGCCTGCGGCTCCCCGAAAAATCATTGATTTTAAAGGGCAAGGCGAGCTTCTCCCCGAGGTGGCATTGAGTGCCTTTGAAATGGATGCTACGGGATGATGCATCGGGTTGAAGAGCGGTATGCAGTAATTAGACCAGGGGTGGTTCGTCGCTCTCCAGCTCATCGGTGCTGGGATCGAGTTCTTCGTGATAGGCATCGATGTTCTCCGCTACCCGGTCAACGGCCTCGTAACTGGCGAT
>CALJYH010000040.1 GCA_937984095.1 uncultured Gammaproteobacteria bacterium
CTGGTCCATCTCCTGTTCGGCCGCACGGTACTTTTTCAACTCCTGTTGTTTCGGGAACAACGCCACGGTATACCCCAGTAAAACAGCAACAACCAGCAGTACGATTGCGATTTCGACGAGGGTAAAGCCTGATTCGGATGGTGTCATTGTGCGCACGTTATTGTTACCTGATTACCAAAACCTTGTCGTTATTCGTCAAAGCCCAGGCATTAAAAGTATCGTCAACATCATCATTTTCGATATCGAAAATATCGTCGAGTTCATCGGTGTAGCCCGCTGCCGCCGGGATTGGAATTGCATTATCGTCGTCGTCAATCAAGGTGTGTTCGGATGCAATCGTCAACACTGCAATTTTATCATTTGCAATGCCACCGGCATTGTTGACTGTTAGACAATCCGTGCCAGGTGTGCAGGTCACGGCAGCAACACCGGGTTGAAAACTGGCGGCGTAGGCCATTTGAATCGAGTCGTGCCAGTTATTGCCACTCAGGTTCAGCGAAGTGACCGGGTCCAGGGCCCATCCCGGTAGTTCCGGATAATACCTGACGCCGAGCGAATAAATGACATCGCCGCTTACTACATTATCCAGGCTAGTGAGGAAATAATTGTCGAACAAGAAGGTCACATCGATAGAATCTGGCGTTACATCGGTGTATTCAGCAAAAACATACGCATGATCACCTGCGGTTGGCGGGTCATAAACCAAAGGGAGAACGGGGTTCACCTCAAGAGCATATGGCCTGGTAAAGGGTACACCTGCCGCCAGGGTGTTGGTAAAAGTGACTCGCACCACCTGGGTTGCACATTCATTGGCACCGAGCGTACCGTCAGGGATACCGGTACAGACGCCCGAGCCTGGAAAGGTTTCGGCCTGACGACAGTCATTCTCGTTGAAAGTGACCAGGGGCAAGCACTCCTCCCAGCCATCGGGAGCAAGTTCTTCGTCCCAATAATAACGCACTTCCCCTGTACCGTTCACGGCAGGGGTAATTGTCAGATCGCCATTTAATACATTGTTGAAAACAATCGACGCACCGGCGCTAATCACATCGGGCGACGGGCCTGGAACGGCAAAGCCGTTTATCGCCAGGTTAGTTCGCAACTTCAAATCCGACAGGATCGGCTGACTCGGCTGACCCGAGGGATCATTATCAAAGTAGTTTGCAAAGATTGAAGGCACACGCCCACGGCGGGTCCCGACATCCGCATCAAAGACGGCCAGATTGGTCGTTGCATAGTCGTCCAACCAGGGATAGGCATCGGTTCCAATATTAGCGTTATAGTCGTTGATTGCTTTTTGGTAGGCTTGCAAGGTTGCCTTCTCGGCCATTGCAATCACTTCTTCGGTGGTCACCAGGATTATTTGATCATTGACGATGAACGTGCCGGTAGTCAGATCATCGATCGGACCGAGTACGAAGCCATCTGTCGCATTCGAGTTAGTGAAATCGGAATTATCGAACGCCCCGAACAAATCCAGATAATTGGCGGGATCAACTTGTTGTGGTCCAGTCAGGCGCAGCTGCGCGACCCCGCCTCTGTCGATAGCAGGACCAGGCGCAATAATAACCGCGGCCACGCCCGCAACCGAACCATCGTATATTACCGATCCTGTCTGGTCATGAATCGTAATCGTACCGAGAGTGTCGGAATTGATTACGTCCAGATCGGGATTGGCGAAATTTTGCGAAACCGCGTACCAGAGCCGTTCATTGCTGGCATCTCTGACATCATAAAATTGCATGCCATTCGCGTTCCAGGGAAAACGCCCGACCATGGCATTGCCGCCAGCAATACAGTTGGCAACGGGATTGGGAGTGCCCGCACCGCCCGGGGCATCTGTATCGGGGCAGGGTAACCTGCCTGGTCCCCGAATCGTGCCGTTAAATGCCAAAGCGGTTTCGGGATAGCGGTAGGCGTACATCAACAGCGCCTGCTTGGCTTCTTTTAAAACGCGCTCGTTGTGTAAAAAACGCTCATGGTCAGCGAATTTTTTAACGTTCTGGGTGAAACCCGCGGTAACCACACCGCCGATGCCCATCAGCAACAACACAAACATTAACAGCATATAGCCGGACTGACTCTTGCCGATGATTCGATTCATGCCTAGTTTTCAACGGGTGCCAGATAAGTGACTTCCAGCATATCCCCGCTGGTCGCGTAGTATTGCTTGCCGTCCGGAGCGGTAATCCTGACTTTTATTTCATCGCCAACCATCACCTTGATTTTGCTGTTGTCCTCGAGTTGATCCCCGTCTTCGTAGGCCAGGGTATTTATCCAGACGGTGTGCGGGCCATCTTTCGAAATGGTTATTCCGGAAATCTGGTATTGCTGGGTCACTTCTTCTTGAACCTGCAGCTGTATCGGTTGCGTCTCTTCATCGACTGGCGTTGGCCTCGTCTGTGTGCTTTCTTCAGACTTGTAACGATTCGAATTGATAACCTGACGTTCCTGGGGCGTGGTGAACAGGGTCGCAAGTTCTGCCGGCTGCACTGGCTGAAAGGCAACCGCTGCGCAGACTGTTATTGTTCCCCAGATAAACCGGGCTTTCAGCTTTTTCGGTTTACTTTGCATCAATTGTCATCCAGCGAAGTCTACATTGGGCTTCCAGGTTTGTAGATTTCGTACTTAGCGGTCCATCTGAATATCCTGGTCTGATCAGCGAGCAACTTTCGACCGTAAACAGATTTTTAATCGATTGCCGCAGGCCTTCCAGCAGTGCAAATAAATCTTCTTCATGCAGCAGGCCGAGGGTTAAATCCATCGATGAACTCCTGACCGATACCCCAGCCCTTTCGACGAAGCCGGGTCGTCGGAACTCTCCCTGGGGTTCGAGACTATAAGCCAATCTAGGCAACCTGAGCACCTGGTTGGTTGTCTCCAGGCTTTCGACCCAGCTCAAACGATGCTCCTCGCCGACCAATCCGGATTTCTTGTAACCATTATAAATAGTTCGATACTGTTCAAGCAAATTGAGATCATTGACGAGTTTGCGATAATTGGTGTGCGTGGAGCGCAGCGCAGACAGTGCCCGTTGGTACTTAACCTCCTGAGCTTGTTCATACTCGAAGCCTGTTATCGTAAGCCCAGCGGCGATTAAAATCGCGATACCGAAAATAATCAACGGGCTCTTCAAGTAGTTCCAATCGACCTTAATCATTCCAGTATCACCTCGCGGACCAGTCGAAAACCAACCTCGGCCCTCAAAAGCCTCTTGCCACGGCCAACGCTGACATCCCCTTTTAACCGGTTGTCAGATTCGATATCCAGCGGTCGCTTGGTGATTTCCACCGAGTAATAATTTCCCGATTCCGACATCGCTTTTCCAAGGTCATCCACCGCGCTCAGTGCATAACGAAAGTCACCATCAAAGTTGATGAACTCACCTTCAACCATCGCTATTTCAAAAAGCCCCTTTTTCGGCTCTACCTTCGGTTTTTTACCTCTGGAGCTTTTCCTGACGCGCTTTTTTTGTGGATCGCCCCAGGTTACTTCCGTGGCAGCTTCGCTATCCGAAATATCGGACACAAACCAGTCAATACTTTTAATACGGATGTTGGGGAAAATACTCACATCAGTGCTGATCAACACAAACATCTCTTCCGGATCCAGCAGGTATCTTTCTTTTAGCCTATTGACTGATTTCACAACGTTTTGCATTTTCGCGGTCGAGGTCGAGGAGTCGATATTAGTCTCGCTGAGCTGGCTGAACTTAGACCGGTACTTTTGCTCCATCAATTGCGTTTGCCCAATTGTGTTGTTATATAGCCAACCCTTCACCGCGCCGGACATCGCCATTCCGACACCGATCGTGATCAGGGCAAAACTTGCCAGCTTGAGCGCAAGCCCGGCTCTATGGTGCTGGAAATAGCGGCGTTCAGATGGCCTGGCATAATGATTGAGCACCAGTTTCTTGCTGGCGAGGTAGCAGTAGAGTCCTGAACTGAAATCCTGCTCGTCCTCAACGTCGATTTTTTCGCGTTCTAGCAATTCGTTGATTTCATAAATCTTGAAATCGAAATAACTTTCCTGTTCACAGCGCATCACTAATTTATCGAAATGTCGCTTGTTGGAGAGGATATTAACCGCGACAGTTTCCGAACGTTCAACGATACGTTGACTGATCAGGTAACGTTGCGTTGATTCAATATCGCGTAATACATCAGAGGCGTAATCGCCCTGGTAAAAGCTCGCGATTGGAACCAGGCGACTCAGCACCAGCTTTCCTTCGACAAAGACCGACTGGCGCAAATTGCTGGGTACTTGCTGACTCACCAGGATAACCGTTCGATGCTCCGACTTTAGTTCCTTGATGTAGTCCTGGGATAGCAGAGGCAAACTGATTATGCCCGACAACGGTGTTCGTGTTTCATCGATCACTTTCAACCAGGGCTCGAGCAGAAACTGGTTGGTAAGACCGATCAACAGCAACTTTTCTTCCTTACGGGTTTTCTTCTCCACCGATTGCGATATCGCGAACTTGTATTCCGAGGTCCGGAAATACTTGGTAAAATTACGTTTCAGAATAGCCTGCCGGTCGGAACCTCGCAGTAGCGGCACCTTTACCTGGCGGAACTCTTCCTCGATCAGGTCAACCAGCATGCGTACCGATTCATTTCTAAATGAACGCAGGTAGGCGCTGAACAGGTCCAAACCCTGCTCGTCGGGTTCGAAATAAACGCTGCTCATCAGAGAACGGCCGGACCATTCCTGTGCGACCATTCTGTAACCTGTGAAATATAGAATTCTTTTCATAACCTATACACTAAAAATCGATCGTACTGATCGTGTCATATATCGGACCGAGTACGGAAAGCGCAAGCCACATAACAATGAGACCGATGGTTGCCATCAACGAGGTCTGCAGAACCGGTTCCATCTTCTCGATGCTGTCGTTAATGTCACGATCGAAAAAGTAACTCACATTGTTCAAAGATCTATCCATTTGACCACTAGCTTCGCCAACCCGCAGCATGCGCACGACGAGCGGTGGAAAAATACCGATGTTCTTAAACGCCTCGCTAATGCTGCTACCCTCCGAAATCTGTTGCCAGGCACGTTCAATCCCGTCCTCGATGACGGCATTATTGACCACATTCTTGCTCAGGTTAATGGCATCCAGCACCGTAATTCCGGACGCAAACATCAGCGAAAAGTAACGCGTAAAACGCGAGATTTTGATTTTTTCATTGACCGGGCCGATTATCGGCAGTTTCAGTAACATTCCATCGAGCTTGAAATGCGCCGTGCTGTTCGAATCGTAGAAATACTTAAGGGTAAAAAAGATCACGAATGGTACGACGATGACAACGTACCAAAAATTGACCAGGAAATTCGATACCGCAATCAACATCCTGGTTTCAATCGGAATCTTGCCGCCCAGTCCTACAATCGCATCCATAATATCCGGCACCACGAAAATCATCAGGAACAGGATCACCGACATCACCAGGGTGCCGATCACCGCGGGGTAGGTCATTATCTTTTTAGCTTTTGAGAGTAACTCGTCCTGCCATTTCAGGGTTTCCGTGATATCAACCAGTACTTCACTCATCTTGCCACTGCGCTCGCCGACGCGGATCAGGCTGACAAACACGTTATCGAATATTTTCGGATACATCTCTAGCGCTTGCGAAAACGAGTTACCACCCTCGATTGCCTCGATCACACCGGTAATGACATCGCGAAAGGTCGGGCTTTCTTCTCCATCGCGCAAATCGGTCAGACCCTCGAGAATCGGCACTCCAGCACGAGTCAGTTGCTCCAGGTAAAACGCGAAGTTGATTAAATCCCTGCGCCCAATCTGATTGCGGCCAAATAGATCCGTGCCAGGCTCCTTTTGCTTGAAGGTGACCAGGTCCAAATCCATTTTTTCGAGGCGCACCTCGAGATCATTGCTGTTACCCGCATCGAGGCTACCTGAAATGAATTTGCCTTCGGCATCGATCGCCTTGTATTTGAACAGCGGCATGTCTAGTCCATCCGCTCGGTCATGTCGGCCACGCGCGCGACCTCTTTGATCGAGGTAATACCCTCGATGACGTGGCGAATTCCGTCATCAGCGAGCGTGAAAAAACCCTGCTTGTAGGCCGCATCCTTGATTTCCTTGGTGGTCGCTCCATGCGCGAGCAGGTCATCCAGATCCGAATTCATTTTCAGTATTTCAAGTAAAGCCAGACGCCCCTTGTAACCCGTGTTATCACAGGTGGTGCAGCCCTTGGCCTTATAAATCTTGCTCGGTACATCTCCCCGGTCATTACTCAACATCCGCAGTTCATCCTCACTCGGCTCGTAGGCGACCTTGCAATACTTGCAAAGTTTGCGAACCAGGCGCTGGGCAACAACGCCAATGATATTACCCGCCATGATTTCCGGGATGATACCAATATCTCGAAGCCTCGGAAGTGCCCCTATAGCGGAATTGGTGTGCAGCGTCGAATAGACCTGGTGACCGGTCATGGCTGCGCGAAAAGCCATTTCAGCCGTTTCCTCGTCACGCACCTCGCCGACCAGAATAACGTCCGGGTCCTGGCGCATCAGCGACTTGATGCCATTCGCAAAATTCATCCCGGCGGCATCGTTAACCGAGGTCTGGCGAATTAACGGGAATGGATATTCCACCGGGTCTTCGAGCGTCATCACGTTGATTTGCTCGCTGCTCAGGTGATTTAATAGTGAGTAAAGCGTCGTGGTTTTGCCGCTACCGGTGGGGCCGGTAACCAGGATGATTCCTTCGGGGCGTGACATCATGATCTTGAGCGTGCGCAGCGATTCAGCAGGCAACTCCAGTTTTTCCAACGGAATCACGCCCTTCTCGCGGTCAAGTACCCTGAGCACAATGTTTTCACCGTGAATAGTTGGTTGCGACGCTACCCGAAAATCAATTTGTCGACCAACAATGGTGCGCGAGATGCGCCCATCCTGTGGCGCACGGGTTTCGGCGATATTCATGTCCGCCATAACCTTGAGCCGCACCGCAATCGCCGACCAGTAAGTCTTGTGCAGGCTCCGAATCTGGCGTAATACACCATCGATACGGTAGCGAATACGCAGGAAGCTTTCTTCGGGTTCGAAGTGTAAATCCGATGCACCGCGCTTGACCGCATCGGATAGCATGACATCCACCAGGCGTACCAACGGTTGGCTATACTCTTCGATGTCACCCTGGTAGTTGGTATAATCCGCTTCACCGGTTTCAATTTCTCGCAGAATTCCATCTATCGACAGCTCGTAACCGTAGAACTGGTCGATCGCATTGGAAATTTCGGCTTCACCGGCGAGCGCCGGTAATAGTTCAATATGTTGACCAATCTGAATTCGAATTCGGTCCAACGTAAACAGGTTGAAGGTATCCGACATCGCAATCGTCAGCGTGCTTCGAATCGGATCGTAGTTAAGCGGAATAATTTTGTGCTTACGCGCCGTATCCGAATTGATCATTTTAATTGCATCCGGATCAGGCACCACGCGTGATAAATCAACACTATCCTGCTCCAGCGCCTCTCCAAGCGCTGATCGCATAATGGCTTCAGTGGCAAAGCCAAGATTAACCAGCAACTTACCCAGTGGCTCGTGAACCTTCTTCTGTTCGGTTAAGGCGATGTTCAACTGATCTTCGGTGATAACACCCTCATCGATCAGGATCTCGCCCAAACGCTTGGGCTTGTTTTCTGCGTTCATTTCTTTGCTAGCAACTCCAGTCGCTGATCCACGACGTCCCTGCTGAACGTCGCGGGTCCATTCTCAAAATTTTCAAGGGCACGCTGGTAATAAGAAATGGCACTTCCGGGCTGGGAGATATGCTCCAGGCTGATGGCCAAATTATAGGCGTAGTTCGGATCTTGTGGATTATTCTGTAACGCCCTGAAGTAATATCCCTGCGCTTCCTGCCATCGATTTTGCGCACCATACACATTTGCCAGGGCGAAATTCAAATAAGGTGAACTGGGTTCATCACGAATCATCAGTTTCAACTGCGACTCGGAATCCCGGGGAGAATAATTTGCAACCGCTATTAACGAGGCCATGGCTAGCGAATCCTTGGGATTAGCCAGCAATATCGCCTGGTAATCCTTAATCGCTGCGGCGCTATCACCATTTTGAACATTGATTGCGGCTCGCGCCAACAGCGCATTGCGATTACCTGGATCTTCCTCGAGCACCTGGTTGTAACGAGTCATTGCCAGTTCATCGTTGCCAGATTTATAGGCATCATAGGCTTCACGCAACCGGATATCTTTTTGCCCGACCCGACTAGTCGTTACAATTTGTAGATTGGTTGAACTGCTTTCAGGCTCTAGTGCGGAAGCCTCGGACTCGACCACGATCGCGACCTCGGTGCTTTTTTCAGTTTGCGCAGTATCTGCCGGTACAGCACCCGCTGTCATACCAACCGGCTCAGGTTCAACCGTCGTGATTTCGGGCTCGACTGCGACAGCAGCAAGCTCAACTTCCGACGACTCGATAATAACCTCACCCTCGGAAGTCTCGCTACCAGCGCTTTCGATTATTTCGATCGTGCGTTGATCTATCCCGGTTGCAGCCTGGACAACCTCCTGCTCCTGGCCGCCCTTCCTGATTAATCCGGGCATCGGATCACGCTTTAGAGGACGCAAACTGGTATCAATATTATTCGACTCATCCTGAAACTCGAAGGCACCGAAAATGCCGATTGCGAGAATTATTACAACAGCAGTTCCGGCATAAATTTTGTAGCTCCCCATGCGTTGTGCCGACGACTTGCTACGAAAAACCTTCTTCGCGTAATCTGGCGTCATCACGGCATCGGAATCATTTTTCATGCCCGCGAATAATTTCGACGCATCGTCACTCGGAACTTTCATCAAGGTACGATCATAGTTATCCGGGGCATAGGTATATGTCCCAGTGGAATCTGTTCGCGTGGCAGTCGATTGATTATCGAGAGTAATGCCGGTGGAGCTGGTTTGGGTTGCCGATTGGGTCTCGGTTGCTTCGCCGGGAAGATTATGTCGCGTCGTGTCGATCAACCCCAGCTCGTCGCTTTCGCCATCGCCGCTCTCTACTATTTCTGCCTGATTCTGCGGCGGTTGGGTATCGGTCAGTGAAGTGCGTGCGGTAAAAGTTGTATCATCACCCTCAACCAGCAGCAGCGACATATCCTCGTCCCCAGCAGCTTGCGTGACTTCGGGTGTCGACTGGCTGAGATCGGTCTCGTCCACGGTATCGGCCACGTCGGCCTGCGGCGAAGCCTTGCTCAGGTCGGTTCGATCATCGGACTCGAGTTGGCTTAGATCCGTGTCGTCTTCGATATCGGCTTCGTCAGCCTGTCGCGAAGCCTTGCTCAGGTCGGTTCGATCATCAGGTTGCGCGAGTTGGCTTAGATCAGTTTCGTCTTGAACATCACGGTTAACTAGCTCAGGTTCACCCAGAAAATCAGAAACGTCTTCCTCGGCAAAAACGATAGTTTCATCTTCACCGGTTTGCATCTGCGTACTTAAATCGGCCTGACGTGTTTCAGTTGAGTCAGGGATTTCAAGACCGGTTTCAGTTGGGTCAGGGGTTTTAAGACCGGTTTCATCAGCGCTGCGTTCGAGGCGAGTATCTTCAAGTTGGGTCTGCAGCACGGAAGCGTCAAGTTCTGTCTCATCCCCCAATTCACGTTGGGAACTTGGCAGAACCTCCTCCGCAGCTTCAAGCTCGGAAATATCTTCCGGTGCCGAGACCACGATGGTCTCGTCAGACGTTTCCGCTTCCGGAATATCCTCCCTGCTCTTTTCCGCCTTTTGCTGGGCGGCTTTCTTGAGCGCGTCTAGCAGTAAACTCATCAGCTATCTCTATTCTGCATTCCCGGAGAACGCATCGGGTTTTAAAAATTTCTTGAAATCGCTCAGATTGGTATCGATGTTGGCATTATCCAGAATTCGCGGCCGCAGAAATATAACCAGCTCGGTTTTTTCAAACTCGCGCTGCTTGCTGCCAAACAAAATCCCAAACCCCTTGGCATCATGGAGCCCGGGCAATCCACGGTCGTCTCTACTGGCGGTATCCTGCATCAATCCACCGATAACGGCGGTATTACCAGATGTGACCCTGAGCACCGACTCCATTTCACGTACCTGGATTTCTGGGATCAGGGATTCAACATTTGCGTCGGCCAGCGCAGGATTTGGATCATTGACGAATCTCAGTAATCGCGTGATGGTGGGGCGTATATTAAGCATTACCTCATCGTCGGCGGTTATGAACGGTGTTACATTCATAACGAATCCAACCGGAACTGTTTTCGCAGTGGTATCGAAAGTTCTAGTCGTGACACCTTCATCGGTATCACTGGTTGCGTCTATCTCGAAATAGACTATGTTGTCGGCAACTTTCAATATCGAAGTCTGATTATTCAAGGCCATGATTTTCGGGCTCGACATAACCGACACGTCACCAAAGGCGTCCAGTGCCTTGATAGCGCCCGAGATATCCCTGTCACTGTTGCTATTGTTGTAGGTTGCGGAGGTAAACGGCTCTGTCCCCAGGGCGCCTGCAAGTGTTTGCACTTCCACATCCCAACCATCGCCCACGGCGATTCGTGACCAGTCAACACCGGCCTGGAATTCATCATTGAGTGTGATTTCAACCACGGTAGCCTCAATTAGCACCTGCCGGCGCGCACTTCCCATCACGGAATCGACGAAGCGCTGAATATTTTCATGCGCTGCGGAGGTGGCCATGACTGAAATGGTTCCGGATTCTCGATTGGAAATTACCGTACCCTCGAACCGACCGGAACTGGCCATTAAAGCAAAATTATCTTCCAGGGATTTCCAGAATTCGTTACTTGAGTCATTAGTTACCGTGGTCTCCGAATCGCCTGTGCTGCCTGTGTCCTCATCGCCACCCAAAGCGGTTTCGATACCGACGCTGGAGGTGGTTACTCTTGACATATTGAGATAGTCAATCCTGTATTGGCGAACGAAAGGACGATCTTTTTCGACGACAAGGTTAGGGCCGTCGAGATAATAACGCAGCTCTACCTGGCGTGAGACACGCTTCAAAATCTGGGGCAGCGTTTGGTCAATCGCATTGATACTGACGCGACCATCGATCGCCGGATCGACATCGAGGTTCAGTCGGGCGTCACGGGCCAGGGCAAACAACAATTCGCTCGCCGGCAAGTCGGTCGCAACCACGGTGAAGGTTTGCAATGGTTCAGCGGGTTCAGGTGCCGCAATAATTGGCACCTGCTCGACAACCGGGGGGATCCCAAGGTCGGCTTGCTCGGCTGTCGGAAGTGGCGTATCAACATGACCTTCAACAACGGTCAGCCGTTCATCTCTATCTTCCATCAGGCTTGCGCAGGCTGACAGGTTAATAAGAGCAAGTAACAATATAATTTTTTTCATCATGTTATTCCAGTTAAAATCCAGACTGCTATAGCAAAGCTTTCTGCATTCGGTATACCGAATGCAGGTAAGGCGAATTTCTCTTTACCGATTCGGGCAGGCGCTCCAGTTGATTCCTGCCATTCGATAGAGAACTAAATTCACTGTAGAAAACCCGATAAATACTCCTGGTCTC
>CALJYH010000041.1 GCA_937984095.1 uncultured Gammaproteobacteria bacterium
GAATCGGGAAGTGGAGTACCTCCATATAGTCACGGGCGAGTATATTGGCCCCAATCAACAGGGCGAGTAAACACACGACTTTTACGATTGCACCCCAGCGAATAGCGGCTCGCAATTGCTTCTCGGACATTCTATTCGGTGCTTACGGTCGCGGCTGGTTTGCTGGCTAGCTTGCCCTCAAATTCGAAGCTATTCTCGACGCTCCAGTACCAGCGTTTGACCACCCAGGTGACTGACCGTGAGGCGATTGAAATGAAGCAGGTGGTAAGGGTTGAGCTATTCATATTATCGCTCGCGTCTCATTGAACCTGATTTATATGCAGATGCTGCCGGTCAGAGTACTAACTTTCCGCGATTCAGTTTGCACACTACTCCTATTAATCTGAAATATCAAAATGGCCGGCAGACACTATTGATATCTGATTACTGGATGAAAACAAAAATTATTGCTTGAACCAGTTTGTGTGCAGCGCGTCGATTACTTTATTGGGATAGATGGTTTTGCCAAGGCTGCCGTTGTAGCGTGCCAGTGCACGGCCGAGGTCATGGGGTTCCATGTCCATGTAATAGCGTAAAATCGTGCAACCCATTCTCAGGTTAGTGCGAATCTTGAAAAGATTTTGATCTGAAATTCCGATTTCGTTAAGCCAGAAGGGCATGATTTGCATCAGGCCGCGGGCGCCGGAAACCGAAATCGCGAACTCGTCAAAACGACTTTCCACTTCAATCACGGCGAGCACCAGTTCCGGTTCGATGCCCACTCGTCGAGCCTCGTAGTGAATCAGTTTCAATAAGTCGATACGTGTTTTTGGTTCTTCGATGAACTTTTCCAGCCGGCGCGACATATCCAGCAGCCAGACCTGGGCATCAAAGCGATCCTCAAATCCCGAATCGGATTCGATGGCCTCCTTTAGCATTTGACGAAGTTCGGGATCGGTCGAGGCCTGAAGTGGAGGGGTTGTTGCCAGTGCCAGCAAGGGCAGGGTAACGAGCGCCGTGATTTGGATTATCCAGAAGCGCATCAGTCGGAATACAGTTTATCGAGGAAGGCTGGTAGCTCGTCGAGCGGTAATTCCTGCGCGCTATCGTCACTTCTACCCTTGTATTCGAACTGTTGTGCCGTGACCCCGCGCTCGCTCAGGACAATGCGATGTGGAATACCGATCAGTTCCATGTCGGAAAATATAACCCCGGGGCGCAGAGCTCGATCGTCAAGCAATACTTCGATGCCTCGCGCGAGGCATTCCTGGTAGAGATTGTCAGTCGCCTGTTTAACGGGTTCTGATTTATGGTAATTGATTGGGCAGATTGCCAGTTGAAAGGGTGCCAGTGTTGCCGGCCAGATAATTCCATGCTCATCATGGTTTTGTTCGATAGCCGCGGCAACCACCCGGGTGACGCCAATGCCATAGCAGCCCATGAATGGAGCTACGCCTTTGCCCTGTTCGTCCAGAACAGCGGCCTGCATTGATTCGGAGTATTTCTGGCCGAGTTGGAAAATATGTCCGACTTCGATGCCACGCAGAATTTTTAGTCGTCCCGTGCCGACCGGGCTGGGATCGCCATTAACGACGTTGCGGATATCAGCTGTAATGGGTTCTTCACAATCCCGTCCCCAGTTGGCATTGATAAAATGTTTATCATCCTGATTGGCACCACAGACGAAGTCGCCCACCACCGCGGCACTGTGATCGACAATGGTTTTTAAACTTAATCCGATGGGGCCGATGGAGCCGATATCGCTACCCAGGTTAGCGGTGATTTGCTCACGTTGGGCCAGGCGCAAGGGGCTGGCGACGTCATCAAGTCTCTCAGCTTTGAGCGCGTTCAACTCGTGATCACCACGCAATACCAGCGCAACCAGGCCTCCATCCTCAGCTTCGACGATGAGGGTTTTCATGCATTGCTGTGCGCTTACACCGAGACCGTTGGCGAGATCCTCAATGGTATACATGCCGGGAGTATCGACGATTTGCATTTCAGCGCTGGTCGCGACGCGTTCGGTTTCCGGTGGCAACGCCTCCACAGTTTCAATATTGGCTGCAAAATTGCCCTGCTCAGAAAACGCAATTGCGTCCTCTCCGGAGTCGGCAAGGACGTGAAATTCCTGCGAGGTACTGCCTCCGATTGCGCCTGAATCCGCGCTAACCGCTCGATAATCCAGCCCAAAACGATCGAAAATATTAATGTATGCCTGATCCATAACATCGTAAGAGTGCTGCATGCCATCCTTGTCAATATCGAAGGAATACGCGTCTTTCATTATGAATTCTCGCGAGCGCATAACCCCGAAGCGGGGTCGGATTTCATCGCGAAACTTGGTCTGGATCTGGTAAAAATTAAGTGGTAACTGGCGGTAACTGTTAACCTCACGCCGAAATATATCGGTCACGATTTCTTCATGCGTGGGGCCGATACAGGCATCACGATGGTGCCGGTCCTGGAGGCGTAGCAATTCCGGGCCAAACTGATCCCAGCGCCCTGATTCCTGCCATAATTCTGCGGGTTGAAAAGAGGGCATCAGCAATTCCAGTGCGCCAGCCTTGTCCATTTCTTCACGAATGATTTGCTCTACCTTGCGTAGTATTCGTAAACCAAGCGGTAACCAGCTGTAGATTCCGGCGGCATGCCTGCGAATCATGCCAGCACGGAGCATGAGCTGATGACTGATTATCTCAGCATCGACCGGGGTTTCTTTTAGTGTTGCCAGGTGGAAGCGGGAAGCTCTCATAGGTATTCATACGCGGTGCTGATGCACCTTACAATTAATTCGGCGCATTATAGAGGTTCCACCAGCGGTTAACAGAAAATTAACTACAAAGACCCTTTACTGGCAAAAACGCTCAACGTCGGCTTCGCTCTGGGTCCTGCGTTCCTCGATTTCCTCGGTGGTCATATAGCGTGTGCTGCCGTCAGCAGATCGCAGTTTGATGCGATTACTATTACTTATAACCTTGAGGTCTTCTTGCGCTTTTTCACAGGCGATCCTGGCCTGGTCTTCGGGGATACTATCGTTTTCAGTGGCTGCGGTTGTACCACTTGCGGTGTCTTCAGAACTATCTGGTGGGGATAGCCGGGGTAGCGCCTTACCGGGGTTGCTCGGGGCTGATTGCACCCGCACACCTTCGGTTTTGACGGTAACTGGAGGTGCATCGCCGTAGTGGACATTGCCTTCCTCATCGATCCATTTGTGAATCGTGCCCGCATTTAGAGACATTGAGGCCAGAAACATCAGGTAAATCAAGTAGCGCATGGTTTTCCCTGTTTTCGCTGTGTTCTTTAGTCTACGAATCCAAAGAATAGTTGTCATCCAAATATTTACAATCTTTTTTTAATGTTATGTCTTAATTCCAGCGCCTTTTTGAGGTTAATCATCAATCAAATTTATCTGTTCTGTAGGTATCTATAAAAACAATATATAATGTCACCCCGGATAAATGGGCTAACGCACGCTATGAGCGATCGCAGACTCAAGGTTTTCCACACCGTGGCCAAGTTGCTAAGTTTTACCAAAGCGGCCGAAGCACTGCACATGACCCAACCCGCAGTAACCTTCCAGGTACGTCAACTCGAAGAGTATTTCAATACGCGCCTGTTCGATCGCACCCATAATAAAGTCAGTTTGACCCCGGCCGGGGAACGTGTTTCCGAGTTTGCGGAACGCATCTTTGACCTGTATTCCGAGATGGAAAACACGGTTCGTGATTTGACGGGCGAAATTAGTGGTGCACTGACCATAGGTGCAAGTACCACGATTGCCGAATACATGCTGCCGGCCTTACTGGGGGAGTTTAAGATTAGCTATCCGGATATTAACTTGCGACTCAAGGTTTCAAATTCTGAAGGTATTGTATCGATGGTTGAGCACAACGTGATTGACCTCGGCGTGGTCGAGTCGCCGGTGAGCAATAAGAACCTGATAGTCGAAGTGTGCCACAACGATCAACTGGTTGTAATTGCTGCGCCCGATCACGAGCTCGCAAAGCGTGGTGGCAAGGTGAAGGCTTCCGATATTGTGAAGTATCCGTTTGTCAGTCGCGAAGAGGGCTCCGGCACGCGTGATGTAATCATGCAGTACCTGGTCGAGGAAAAGATCAATCCCAACGATTTGAACTTCAGCCTTGAACTTGGTAGCCCTGAG
>CALJYH010000042.1 GCA_937984095.1 uncultured Gammaproteobacteria bacterium
TTGCAGACCGCGATTTCTGTATCAGAGGTATTCAGAGTGATCTCGGTACAGAGGTTAGACGAATGCACGACACCGGCATGTTGCTGCGGTGAGCGGATATTGCATGGGTCCTTGAAGGTTATCCACGGATGACCGGTTTCAAACAGCATGCCGAGCATTTTGCGCCACAGATCGATTGCCTTGATGCGACGGAAAGACTTGATCTCGCCCCGATCTGCCTTTTCTTCATGAGCCAGGTAAGCGGTTTCAAAGTCAGCACCATACAGGTCGTGCAGGTCAGGTACTTCGCAGGGAGAGAACAGTGTCCACTGGCCTTCTTCGGCAACCCGTTTCATGAATAAATCGGGAATCCAGTTTGCGGTATTCATGTCATGTGTGCGACGTCGTTCTTCGCCAGTGTTTTTCCGCAGATCGAGAAAATCCTCGATATCGAGATGCCAGGTTTCGAGGTAGGCACACATTGCGCCCTTGCGTTTGCCGCCCTGATTGACCGCAACGGCGGTATCATTGGCAACCTTCAGGAACGGAACGACCCCCTGCGATTTGCCATTGGTGCCCTTGATGTGTGATCCCATACCGCGCACCCGGGTCCAGTCGTTACCCAGGCCACCGGCAAATTTGGACAGCATTGCGTCGTCTTTGATTGCACTGAAAATGCCATCAAGATCGTCGGGTACCGTCGTCAGGTAACAACTCGACAGCTGGGGACGGAGCGTTCCCGAATTGAACAGGGTAGGGGTACTGCTCATGAAATCAAAGGAAGACAACAGATTGTAGAATTCGATGGCACGTTCTTCACGCCTGACTTCGTTGATTGCCAGTCCCATCGCGACGCGCATATAAAAGGCCTGCGGTAATTCGAAGCGCACGTCGTGATAATGAATAAAGTAACGATCATATAAGGTTTGCAGTCCGAGGTAGGTAAACTGGTGATCTCGTTCTGGCTTGAGGGCGTTGCCCAGAAGTTCCAGGTCGAACTTGAGTAATTCCTTGTCGAGTAATTCGAGCTCGGTTGCTTTCTTGATGTAATTGCCAAAATATCCGCAATAGCGATCGAACATCTCGGCAAATGTTGCGCTGGGGGCGCCATCATTTATAAAGCCCAGGGATTCGGCACGCAGTTCGTCGAGTAACAGGCGCGCTGCCACCTGAGAGTATTCAGGTTCTGCATCGATCAATCCCCGCGCGCTCATCACCACGGTGGGGCTGACATCTTTTTGTGCTACGCCATCAAACAGGTTCTTGAGCGTTCCATTGTAAACACGCTCGGCACTAACGCTTTCCAGCTCGCTACAGGCCTCATTAATAATGGTTTGCAGACGCTGGGTGTCGAGCGGAGCAATGCTGCCGTCTTCCTGTTTGACAGTAAGCTCAATGCGCTCTTCCTCCGCGTATTGTTCAGGAGTATCGATCTTGCTCTGCGCGCGTGCGGCTGAACGTTCTTCCCGGTAAAGCACGTAAGAGCGAGCAATTTTCTGTTCACCGTTGCGCATCAGGGCCAGTTCTACCTGGTCCTGGATATCCTCGATTTGGAAAGTGCCACCATCTGGCTGACGTCGGGTCAGCGTATCGACTACGAGATCGGTTAACTTTTCTACGGTTTCATGAACCCGCGACGAAGCGGCTGCCTGGCCACCTTCGACGGCCAGGAAAGCCTTGGTCATTGCGACCGCAATCTTGTCTTTGTCAAAACTAGTTAACTTGCCATTGCGGCGTACGACGTTGTAGTTATTGCTAAGTGCATTGCTGTTGTCTGCTGCGACTACCGGCACTGTCTTGACGGGTGCGACAGCTGCCTCTGTTAAGGGTGATTCAATATTTTGCATTTAAAGCCCGATCCGTGATTTCAAAAATTACTGCGCGGTTATAATCCGCGACTGTTACTTCCGGCTATTTCTTTCCATTGGATAGTTAAAGTAATTTATAACTATCGCTTACAAGTATTTGTGCTATTTGCGGATTGGAATGAACCAGCCAGCCTTCAATATTAGATTTCGGTGAATAATTATCAGATACACAATATAATGTGTTTTGGCGGAAGGTCAAGTACATTATGTTGTGTATGGCTCTGTGGAGACACAGGGAATATCCTGTGGATAAGTCGGTTTTTATCGCTAGAAATGGCTTTGGAAAAAGGCTTCTAGCTTATTGATTTCATTTACCTCGAAATTTCGCTAATTAAAAAATACTATTTTCTCAAAAAATTCATAAAAAATATGTATAAGCCGATTACTGTGAAATCAAACGTGGGCTGTCGTAATGAAATATAGATTGGGAATCGATCTCGGTGGAACCAAAACCGAAGTGCTTGTGCTGGACCCTGATCAGCGCCCGGTTTATCGTCAACGTGTTGCTACTCCGGCCCACAGTTACGACGAAATTCTGGCCATGATCGCCGACCTGGTGACAAGCACAGAAAGGAACGTCAAACAGGAAATGACCATCGGTATTGGTATTCCGGGTGCGATTTCACCGGCAACGGGTCTACTGCGTAATGCAAATACGGTTTGTATGAATGGACGTCCGTTTTTAAGCGATGTTGAAAATTTGCTGGAACGAAGGATTCGTGTCGAGAACGATGCCAACTGTTTTACCCTGTCAGAAGCGCTCGGAGGTGCTGCCAGGAATTGCGGAATTGTGTTTGGTGTGATTATCGGAACCGGTACTGGGGGTGGTTTGGTGATCGACGGTAAATTGGTGAACGGACCCCACTCGATAAGTGGAGAGTGGGGGCATAATCCGCTGCCCTGGCATACTAATGAGGACGGATCTCCAGACTGCTATTGTGGTAAGACGGCATGTATCGAAACCTTTTTGTCGGGACCCGGGTTCGCGCAAGGTTTTCAGGCTCGTTTTGGACGTTTGCTTTCGAGCGAGGAGATCATCGCTGCTGCCGATGCGAACGATACCGATTGTCGCAAGATGACTGATACCTATCACGATCAAATGGCCCGGGCGCTTGCCCATGTCATTAATATTATTGACCCACATGCGATTGTTTTGGGCGGTGGCATGTCAAATATTGATTCAATCTATGCCGAAGTTCCAGCACTGCTTCCCGCTTACGTGTTCTCTGACTTTGTCGAAACTTTGATTGTGAAAGCAGAACGAGGGGATGCCAGTGGCGTTTATGGTGCGGCATTGCTTTGGGAATAATGTTTCTTTTTCTACTAAGCTCAAAGCCTAGCGAAATAATAAGGCAAACATGGCCAGCGTTAATCCATTAGACGTCGCAGCGGCACAGGGAACCATCGGTCTTCACCTGTTGGTTGAAGAAGTCGATAAACTGGTGAGCCTGCCAGATATCTACTATCGCCTCGAGGAATTGATTGTCGATCCGAAATCGACTACGGATTCGATTGCAGGCCTGTTGCGTAGTGACCCGGATTTGTGTGCGCGCATGTTACGCATGGCGAACAGCGCTTTCTACAGCTTTCCAACCAGGATTGAATCCATCGAACGGGCCGTGAGTACAATAGGTTTGCGCCAGATTCGTGAACTGGTCCTGGTCACCGCGGTTATCAAGGCCTTCGAGGGAATACCTGCCGCTAAAGTAAATATGGCCAGCTTCTGGGAACATAGTGTCGCGGTCGCCATCATGTCGCGCGAGATCGGTCAATCCGCCGGAATTCCAAGCGCCCAACACTACTATATCCCCGGCCTGTTGCATGACCTGGGGCGCCTGGTGATTTATCTGAAGTTACCCGGTCTAATGATTGAATTGCTGGAAAAACGAGACGCCAGCGAAATCCCCATGGATCAACTTGAGCATGAAATTCTGAGCTACTCGCATGCGGATATTGGTGGATGTCTACTCGAGTTCTGGAAACTTCCGCAGTCGATCTGGGAACCCGTAGCAATGCATCATAATCCGGCAGGCAGCGGGGAGTTTATGTTGGCTGCCTGTGCAATCCATATTGCGGATGCCTGGGTTAACTCAAATCACACCGGCAGCAGCGGCAGCAGATTCGATCTCGACATTGATCCCGAGGCGCTTGAACTAGTTGGTGTCGATATGGATGCGGTTGAGAATGCTGCGCGCGTCGCGGGTGAGCAAACCCAGGTGGTGGTGCGACAATTCATGGGTCACTAGGAGTCTGTCGGAGTACTAGCCCAGAACCAGGGTTGCGAGACCGAGAAACGCGATGATACCGACAACGTCGGTAACCGTGGTCAATACCACACCACCCGCGATTGCAGGGTCGATACCGATCTGACGCAAGATGACCGGAATGACTGCTCCTGCAAATGCTCCCGCCAGCAGGTTTACCACCAATGCGAATGCGATGACCATGCCAATCGCGAAATTTCCAAACCAGATTATTGAAAGCGAAGCCACCACCAACGCCCACAGTAGCCCGTTTAGAAATCCGACCGAGATCTCCTTTTTAATCAGCGAGCGATAGTTGGAACTGCCGAGTTGTCCGAGGGCTAGCCCGCGGATTGCGATGGTGAGCGTTTGAGAACCAGCGATGCCGCCCATGCTGGGCACGATGGTAATCAGGATTGCAAGTGCGACCACCTGGTCGAGAATATCTTCAAAAAAACCGATGACATAGGCGGCCAGAAAAGCGGTCAGCAGGTTGATTCCAAGCCAGATACCGCGTCGTTTGGAGGTAACAAGCACCGGCGAAAACATGTCTTCTTCTTCGGACAGACCGGCCATACTCATAATAGAGTGATCGCCCTCATCGCGAATAACATCGACCACGTCATCGATGGTAATACGACCGATCAGTCTGTGTTCCTCGTCGACGATTGCCGCACTCACCAGGTCGTATTTTTCAAATTCGCGAGCCACTTCATTATCGGACATATGCACATGCATTGCGTCGACATCGGTACGCATAATGCTTTTAACTTCAACATCCGGGTCATTGGTAAGCAAGTCACGTAAATACAGTGAGCCCAGGTAATGATCGTGACGGTCGGTGACGAATAGTTGATCGGTATGATCGGGTAACTCACCGCGAATGCGCAGGTAACGCAACACCACGTCAAGCGATACGTCGGCGCGTACCGTGACCTGGTCGATGTTCATCAGGCCGCCGGCGGTATCCTCGCTGTAGGATAATACCGATTCGAGCATCTCACGCTTGTTCGCATCCAGCGTATGCAGGGTCTGCACAAGCTTGTCGGTCGGCAGCGCCAGGATGATATCGGCTTGGTCGTCGACATCCGGCAGGGTTTCAACGATGGCGGCTATTTCTTCCGGATCGAGCTCTTTGAGCTTGGCGTCGCTTATATCGTCCTGGGTTTCAAGCAGTACTGCACCCAGATCACTCGGTTCGATCAGGGGCCAGATCGAATCGCGTTGCTGCGCTGGCAGCGAGTCAAGTAGTAAGGCGATCTCTGCGACGTTGACAGCGCTTAATAATTTTAATATCTCAACGTTGTCGTCGGTATCAAGCGCAACCGATACTTCCTGACGCAGCTGTTCGATATCTTCTTCAATCATGTACCAGTTATTCGGCTTCGCCGAAGCGGTCGTTTATCAACTCCACCATCGCATCGCGGCAGGCCTGTTCGTCGTTACCATCGAATTCCAACTCTAGTTCAGCGCCCTTGCTGGCGGCGAGCATCATAACGCCCATGATGCTTTTGGCATTAACGCGATTACCCTTGCGGGTAATGAATACCTCGCTTTCAAACTTGCTCGCGCAGTTTACCAGCTTGGATGCTGCACGTGCATGCAGGCCAAGTTTATTCACGATGATGATGTTTTCGGTGATCATTCCTTGTCCGGTTGAATACCACTTCTACCGCCAATGAGAGCGGTTTCGCATAGTTGCCCCAATGGTTGTTGCGCGTAGTTTAATACACGCAGCAGCATCGGCAAGTTAATCCCGCTGACGACTCGCGCATTGCAATCACTACTGAAATACCTGGCCAGGTTATCGGGTGTCGCTCCATATACATCGGTGAGTACCAGCACACCCTGGCCATTTTCCATATCCTGTATTGCGTTTCGTATCAAATCCGCATATTTGCCGAGTACCGCAGGCTCGAGGTCCGCGGGTACTGACACCACAGAAATCGGTATCGAGGGCTGCTTGAAAATTGTCCTGGCGACGCTGACGAGTTGTGCGCCTATATCTTCGTGAGTTATCAGTAGTATGCCGACGCTCATGTCATATCCCGATGACGGGTGGAAAGGTTGCCGCGGTCCTTTTTGAATTCGGTGGCGATTCGCTCTGCCAGGTATACCGAGCGATGCTTGCCACCGGTACAACCGATCGATATCGTCATATAGCTGCGATTTTCTTTTTCGAAGCGTGGAATCCAGTCAGTCAGAAAAGAATAGATCGATGCAAACATTTTCTCGACGTCTTCGTATTTTTCGAGGTACTTGACCACCGCCTGGTCGCACCCGGTTAATGGTCTCAGATTTTTTTCCCAATGAGGATTGGGTAGGCAGCGGACATCGAAAACGAAATCGGTATCGGGCGGGACGCCGTTTTTAAAACCGAAAGACTGAATTAATACGCCCATCTCCGAAGTTGTTTGTGACAAAAGTTGGTCAATGATCATTTGTCGCAGTTCATGGACACTTAAATTCGAACTATCAATCGAAAGATCGGCGTTGGCGTGTATATCTTCAAGCAATTTCTTTTCTTGCTGAATCGCATCGGCTAACGGCAGGCCGGTTCTGGAAAGCGGATGTTTGCGACGGGTTTCGCTAAATCGTTTTAGCAGCCTGGAAGTATCCGAGGTCAGGAACAGAACTTTAAGCTGCAGTGGATGCTTGCTAATCTGTTGCATGATGACATCGAAACGATCTGAATTGTCGACACCGCTGCGGGCATCGATAGCAATCGCTACCAGGTCGTATGGCTCCGGGGTGGCATTGATCATGTTATCGACGAGTTCCGGTAACATTCCAAGCGGCAGGTTATCGATGCAATAATATCCCGCATCCTCCAGGGTATGCAGGGCTACGGTTTTTCCAGATCCGGACAGGCCGCTGACAATTACCAGTTTCACTTTACTGTCGTCCTCGAAGCTTTAGTCTGAAGGTTCAAAATCCTGCGAAACAGCCCGTTTTTGGCGTGTGATAAAATCTTGTGCGGCATTGTACCCGTTTATTTGTAATAAATGGTTGCGGGTAGCTGCTTCCACCAACACCGCCAGGTTACGCCCCTGTGCCACCGGGAGAGACACTTCTGGAAATTCAAGGCCCAGAATAGTTCGCATTTTGAGGTTGTTGCCGAGTCGGTCAAATTCGACCTTGTTGCCCCGATCAAGTTCGACCATGTTGACGATAAGACTCAGCGGCATACTCCTGGTTAAAGCGTTGGCGCCAAACATCGCCCTTACGTTGACGACACCCAGCCCCCGAACTTCCAGAAAATCGGTGAGTAGTTGTGGGCTGCGACCCTCAACCATATCCGGAGTGCTGCGTGAAAATAACGTAACATCATCGGATATCAAACGGTGACCCCTCGAGATCAGTGACAAAGCCAGCTCGCTTTTTCCGATTGCCGTTTTGCCGGTAATAAAAACTCCGATGCTGTAGACCTCTATAAAAACACCGTGTTCATTGGTGTTCTCGGCCAGAGCCTGCGACAGCAAGTAGCGAGTATTATCGAGCAATTCGGAATCGCTCAGTTCCGAATGCAGTACCGGTACTTCGTTATCCTCGCAGAGTTCAACTAAGCAATCCGGGAGCAGGTTGCCCTGGCTGCAGATAATCGCACAAACCGGCCCATGAAAGAGCGTTTTTAACAGGCTTTCCTGTTCGTCAGTTCCCAGTTTCTGGATATAGCGAGATTCCTGGTAGCCGACGACGACGATACTCGAGGTGCGGATTACGTTGAAATAGTCGGCTGCATCAAAGGTGTTCGAAGCCTGGCGCGACAACTTAATCTCGCGCTCAAGACCGACCTCACGAGAAGTGAAGTTTAGTTTTAGTTTTTGCTGGTACCGAGAGAGAAATTCACGAATTTTTAACGAGGGTCTCATTGCTCGGCTGATTCGATGATTTGTGCGATTTCTTCCTTGCTAGCCGCGCTTCGGATCGCTTCACAAACCTCTGGTCTGGAAAATATACCGGCGAGCGAGGACAGTATGATCAAGTGCTCTTCGGTCGCTTGTTCGGGAATGATGATAGTAAATACCAGATCGACTGGTTGATTGTCGGGTGATTCGAAATTCACCGGATCCTTAAGTCGAAAAAAACAGCCCATGGTATGGCCCAGGTTTTCCAGGCGGGCATGGGGTACGGCAAAACCCTGGCCAAGTCCCGTGCTGCCCAGGCGTTCTCGATTCAACAGGCTATTATATATCTTGGATTCCGAAAGCTGGGCCCGATCAGCCACGATGTTCGCGATCATTTCGAGGAGCTTTTTTTTACTGGAAATTTCAGTATCTAGAAAAATACTTTGTGGTGACAAAAGTGCAGAAATTGTCATTATTCGAAGCTTAAATGCGGGTTACCTGAATTTGATGCGCGAATCTTAGAGGAATTGTACGAGTATGCAAGTGTAATGGGTCTCGTTTTGGGCAAAATAAATAAAGGGGGAGCACAAGCTCCCCCTGGTTTGATTTCAGGCTAGCTCGGCAGGCGAGCCCTTGAGCCGGTGGTTCTTCAGTTTTTCTTTGTGCTTTTTTCCCTGGCGATCAAGTTTATCAACAAGGCCATCAATCGCGGCATACATATCTTCCTGTACACTATCGGCATGCAGGTTATTGCCACTGACATGTAATGTGGCTTCTGCCTTATGGCGCAGCTTTTCCACAGTTAGTACGATATGGATGTCCAGCGCCTGGTCGAAATGCCGATCAAGCTTTCCGACTTTTTCATTAACATAGTTGCGCATGGATTCAGTAATTTCTACATGATGACCGCTTAAATTGACTTGCATCTGTAATCTCCTCGGCTGTGTGGTTCGCATCGCTGCGAACTGTTAATGTCTCAAAAGAGACGTTTACGCTCGTTGGAAGGTGGAATATTTAACGCTTCCCTGTATTTAGCTACGGTTCTCCTGGCGACGTTAATTCCCTGTTGTTCCAACAAAGTTGCGATCTTGTTATCGCTTAATGGTTTCTCCGGCTTTTCGGCGGCGACGAATTTTTTGATAATGGCCCGAATCGCCGTGGCCGAACATTCACCGCCGTCGGCGGTACCCACGTGACTCGAAAAAAAGTACTTGAATTCGAGTATGCCCCGCGGGGTATGCATATACTTGTGAGTTGTCACCCTGGAAATTGTGGATTCGTGCAATTCTAACAATTCCGCAATATCGCGAAGCACCATTGGCTGCATCGCCTCCTCGCCATAATCAAGGAATGCATGCTGGCGTTCAACAATGGCTGTGGCGACACGCAGCAAGGTATCGTTGCGGCTTTGCAGGCTCTTGATAAACCAGCGCGCCTCCTGCAAATGATCTTTTAAATAGGTATTCTGGTCGCTACTGTCGCTGCGCTTGATCAAGCTTGCGTATTGGTCATTCACCCTCAGGCGAGGGGCATGTTCCGGGTTGATGCTGACTCTCCAGCGCCCCGAATGCTTGCTGACGTAAACATCCGGTACGACGTATTCAGCATGGTTTTGACTGATACTGTGACCCGGGTGCGGATTGGTAGTCTGGATAAGTTTGATGATTTCCGCTAACTCGCTGTCACTGGCCTGTAAGCGACGCTTGAGCAACGCTACGTCGTTACTGGCAAGTTGTTCGAGGTACTTGTCAACCAGCACCTTTGCCTTGGCAAGACAGGGAGTTTCAGGATCGAATTGCTCCAGTTGGATAGCCATGCATTCGCTCGGTGAGCTGGCCGCGACTCCTACTGGATCAAAACGTTGCACCAGGTGCAATACTGCTTCGACTTCATCAAGCTCCAGGGTCTCGTGTTGTCGCACCAGGCCTTCATGTATGTCTTCGACAGTTTCGTTGAGATATCCGCTATCGTCGATGGCGTCGATTATCGCCAGCCCGACGTCATGATCAGTCTCAGATATATGAGCGCAGTCAAGCTGCCAGGTGAGGTGATTCTTGAGCGTATCCTCTGCGCCTGCCTGGTTTTCAAACATATCGCGATTATCAATCCCTGACCCCGAAGACTGAGTGGGTGAATTCGGCAGATTGTCGTAGATGTGTTCCCAACGCGCATCGATTTCGAGCTCGTCCGGCAGCATTTGTTCGGCGCGATTTTCTGAAACCGGGCTTTCGGGTATTTTAAATTCGGTAGCATCTTCGCCATTGGCGCCGCCATCCCGCTGTGCATCGGCATCAAAAACAGTTACTTCACCGAGATTGTCGTCCTGTTCGAGTAGTGGGTTGGCATCCAGGGTTTCCTGGATTTCGGCCTGTAATTCCAGCGAGGAGAGTTGCAGCAACTTGATTGCCTGTTGCAACTGAGGCGTCATCGTAAGGCTTTGCCCAATTCGCAGTTGCAGGCTTTGTTTCATAGGCGGGACCGTTCCTTGTCTAATATTTTGTCACGATAATGATTATCTCCCATGCGTACAGTTATAGCTTAAAATCATCTCCCAAGTAAATCTTTCTAACTATTTTATTATCGAGAATTTGGCCCGGTTTGCCTTCGGCCAGGACATCGCCGTCCCCCATAACATAGGCGCGATCACATATCCTCAGAGTCTCGCGAACATTGTGGTCGGTTATCAGTACCCCGATCCCACGTTCGGCGAGTTGACGAATAATTGACTGGATGTCGATAACTGAAATCGGGTCCACCCCGGCGAAGGGTTCATCCAGCAGGATAAATTCCGGTTGATTGGCCAGCGCGCGCGCTATTTCGACACGTCGGCGTTCTCCGCCGGAAAGAGAAATGCCATCGGTATCGCGTAAGTGCTCGATCTGAAATTCCTCCATCAACCGTTCCAGCATTTCATTTCGTGAGGCCTGATCGAGGTCCTTACGCAGTTGCAGAATGGCCAGTATATTCTGCGCCACCGTGAGGCTGCGAAATACAGAGGCCTCCTGGGGCAAATAGCCAATCCCCAGTTTAGCGCGCAGATGCATCGGCAGATGGCTAATGGTCTGGTCATTGAGCTTAATGCTGCCAGAGTCACTATTGACCAGGCCAACAATCATGTAAAAACAGGTTGTTTTACCGGCACCGTTAGGGCCGAGCAGGCCGACGATTTCCCCACCTGCTACATGCAGTGAGACCGATTTAACCACCTGCCGCTTCTTATAAGCCTTGGCCAGCTCGGTTGCTTCGAGTAGATTGCTATCGCCCATCAACGGATCTATTCGGAAGATGTTGAATCTTGTCGAGGCTTAATCAGCATCTTGACGCGTTGATCGGATTCCGAACTGCCAGCCTGGATGCCTTTGCTTTCCGTGTTGACGAGGATCAATTCACTTTCGATGACATCCCCCGCGTGATCGAAGCGTGCGGCGCCGCGCAACTCGAGCAAAGACTGGGTTTCGGTGTAGTCGATCTGCTTTGCCTGCCCTAACATTTCCTGTTGATCGTCATCGAGTTGCCGAAAACGGGCCGGGGCGCCAGTCATTTCAATAAGCTGCAATTCATTAGCGTCATTAAAATGAATCACCATACGGTCGCAACTAATTTCGAGACTTCCTTGCACCAGATTGACGTTGCCTTCGTAAATACTGATGTGTTCGTCTTCCCGGACCTCGAGGCGATCGGCCTCGACTTCAATCGGCTGGTCGCCATCTGAGGCGAGCGCCCAGAGTTGTGTGGGCAGCAACATTATTAATAATGTAACAGTTCTAACTATCTTCATGATAATAAGTCGCACGTGTTTTGTTGAATCGGTAAACCTTACCTGCGAGATCAAAAAAGGCTTGTTCGGCATCGATTCTAGCCTGCTTGCTGCGCATTGAGATTTTCGCATCGCTGATGATCAGGTCCCGGTCCGGCTCGAAGCTAATGCTTTCGCCGTACATCTGCATCGGATTGTTGCCATGCCTTTGCATTACCACCTGGTCGCGCAGGTGCAAAATATTGTCCTGATGTACGAACTCACCATTAATTGCGTCGACTTGCCAGCGATCCCTGTTGCGGAATATTTGTAGCGAAGGAACCTCGATAACACTGACATCGGTACCAGGGTAGTGCTCGAGGCGTGGACTATTAAACTGGTAGTCGACGTTGCCATCAGTTTTCATCGCACGATAGTGCAAATTGGTCAGGTAGTAGTCGATATTGTCGGGGATAATCAGATCGGCTCTTTCGATTTTGGTTCGCAGGCGCGATTCATAAACCCAACCGGCCGCGATCGCACCGATGCCGAGCACAAAAACCAAAACTAAAATGCGCAGTTTCATATGAGGTAAGTGTCTTGTCGGGCATCGAGCAGGGACTGCGCTTTCAAGATGAAATCGCTTACCTCGCGTACTGCCCCTTTACCACCCGAAGTATCGGTGACCCAGTCGCAATGCTGTTTGACAAAGCCGTGTGCGTTTTGTACCGCAATCGCCAGGCCGACTCGTTGCATTATCGGCAGATCAGGCAAATCATCTCCGATATAAGCAATG
>CALJYH010000043.1 GCA_937984095.1 uncultured Gammaproteobacteria bacterium
CGTTTCGTGTTCGAGTTCATGAAAGATCTTGTTGTGCGGAATGCTGATACGCACGGGATCGTTATCACCACCGTATACGATTGCTGGTACCAAACCCTGATGTCTCAGGCGGCGGCTCGCACCTTTCCCTGAGTCAGAGCGTGGTTCAGCATTCAGATGAATTGTGTCTGACATTGCTATACTCCAAAAATAAAAAAACCGTCTCTCGACGGAGGCCTGCCTTGCGACCAGGCAGGAATATTAAAAGCCGCCTGCGCGGCTATCCTCAGTCCATATACAACGAACTGACCGATTCTTCAGAATGGACGCGGCGGATTGTCTCCGCCAGCAGCCCTGCCACCGATAACCGGCGGATCCGGGTACACGCCGCGGCCTCTTTCGAGAGCGGTATGGTATCGGTTACCACCAATTCATCCATGGCTGAATTTTCCAAGTTTTCAATCGCCTTTCCCGACAGTACCGGATGGGTACAATAGGCGTGTACCCCTTTTGCACCCTCGTCCTTGAGCGCTGCTGCTGCCTGGCACAAAGTGCCGGCGGTATCGACCATGTCATCGACAATGATACAGGTCTTGCCTTTGACCTCACCGATGATATTCATCACCTTGGCCATATTCGGCTGCGGCCGACGTTTGTCGATGATCGCGAGGTCAGCCTCGTCCAGCTGCTTGGCGATTGCCCTGGCGCGCACCACGCCCCCGACATCGGGTGAAACCACGATCATATCCGGGTACTTCTGCTTCCAGATATCGCCCATTAAAATCGGCGATGCATACACATTATCCACCGGGCATTCGAAAAACCCCTGGATCTGGTCGGCGTGCAAATCAACCGTCAAAACCCTGTCCACACCGACACTGGTGAGCATATTTGCCACCACCTTGGCCGTGATCGGGACCCGCTGCGAACGTACCCGGCGGTCCTGGCGTGCATACCCATAATAAGGGATTACCGCCGTAACCCGGTCCGAGGAGGCGCGCTTGATCGCATCGATCATCACCAGCAACTCCACCAGGTTGTCGTTGGTAGGCGCACAGGTCGGCTGGATAATAAATACATCCTTACCGCGCACGTTCTCGCCTATCTCGACCGAAATTTCACCATCGCTGAACTCATCCACCGACGCGATGCCGAGCGGAATGTCCAGGTAACGAACGATTGTTCGCGCCAACTCGGGATTGGCATTCCCGGTGAAGACCATCAAGTCGTTCGTGGCTACGCTGCCAACCATCGGGCTCTCTCGTTTGCAAAAAATATCTGGACGATAAACCTGGTTTGGCCGGATCGTGCGCTCTGCACCATCTCGGCCTTCGTCCGTGAAAATTGGCTGGGCCGGCTGGATTCGAACCAACGAATGCCAGGATCAAAACCTGGTGCCTTACCACTTGGCGACGGCCCAATAATTCTCATTTGTCCAGCAATCCCAATTGCTGGTGTACCGGGTTACGATTCATTGCCCTGGTAACGTACGCGGTCCACTGCTTCGGAACCCTCGATTTTACAGCTTCTGCCTGCTCATGGCTATCGACCGCGGCGAACACGCAAGCACCGGTTCCCGACATCCTTGCTGCTGCATACTGGCTCAACCAGTCGATCACCTCGCCCACCTGGGGGTACAGTTTTCGTACCACTGGCTCACACACATTACTACCCGAGCCGCGCAGAAAGGCGCGTATTGTGAGCGGATCGTTGTTGCGTGTCAATTCTTGTGCGCCAAATATTTGAGCGCTGGAAACTTCTATTCTTGGGTCGATAACAAGGTAAACTGACTCATTCAATTCAATTGGCTCCAGCACCTCGCCGATACCGGTGCCCCATGCAGCTCTGCCGCGCACAAAAACAGGTACATCTGCACCCAGTTCGATACCGATCTCGGACAGTTGATCCAGTGACTGACCAAGTCCCCAGAGCTGATTAAGGGCCAACAGACAGGTTGCCGCATTCGAACTGCCGCCGCCCAACCCGCCACCGATCGGAATACGCTTATCAATGCTAATGTTAGCCCCCATACCTACCTGGAATCGGGATTGAAGCAGCATCGCGGCCCTCAAAAGGATATCGTCCGCTGCTGCGACCGGTGAATTACCCGGCAGTCGACGAACAACAGCTTCGTCATTCACAGTAAACTGCAGATCATCGCAAAGGTCGATAAATTGGAACACCGTTTCAAGCAGGTGATAGCCGTCATTGCGACGCCCGATGATATTGAGCATGAGATTTATCTTTGCAGGCGAATGCAGTAGCAGTGAATCGACCATGCTAGTTAAATTCGGGAAAAAGGTCGGACCTGGAATCGCCCTGTTCAGCTGGCTGCCAGCGTTCTACGATCAGCCTGACAGTTATATTATCGTTCGCCAGTTCGATCTTACGCGGCAAGCGCGGATCTTGCTGCTCAAAATAGTCGAGGTAGCTAATATCCCACTGGTCCTGTTTGATGGATCTAGTGCGGCCATCTGCTCTCACGCGATGCGAATAGACGCTTCCGGGTCGTGGCATTCCACGAATCCAGTAGTCGAGCCCGCTGATCGGTAGCGACCAGCCAATCACATCCTCCAACAATGCTTCTGCAGTAAGATTCTCAAAAACCTGCCCGTCGGGCAGCCGTAATCGATATGCCTCCCCCGGTTTAGACTCAATGCGAAAAACACCCTGTCCGAAAGGAGCTTCGAGCAGCAGCATGAAGCTGTCGGGATCTCGTTGCCAGCGAATGCCGATGTTATAGGCCTCAGCTTCGAGTTTAATGGCCGCCCTGGAGTGTATGTCCCAGTCATTATATTTGGCCATTACCTGTTGCTGGCTAGTCCAAAGTGCCTGTGCTTGCTGTTGCTCCGACAAGTTGGCAAACTGACTACAACCAGCGATTGCCAAAACGGCGCATGCTAAGGGGACGGAGCGCAGCAAGCTGTAAAGGAATGTCAGGGGATAAATCGCTGCATTACTTCCTGCAGCATGAGGTCATTGGGAGATTTTTCGAGTGCCTCCTTCCATATGCTGGTTGCCTCTTCCTGATTACCACTGACCCAGAGAACCTCACCGAGATGAGCGGCAATCTCCGAATCGTTAAAATGGGATAACGCCTTGCGTAACAGGCTGATGGCCTTGTCATACTCGCCCAGACGATAGTGCACCCATCCCCAGCTATCGATGATCGCAGCATCGTCAGGCATTATTTCAATGGCACGTTTGATATAACCATAGGCTTCTTGATAACGATCGGTCTGATCGGCAAGGGTAAAACCCAGCGCGTTAAGTGCATGCGCATTATCTGGCTCGGTTTTCAGAATGGCCCTTATATCTGCCTCGAGCAGATCAATACGCCCCAGTTTTTCGGCTACCAGCGCTCGCGAATACAGGAGATCGCTATTACCCGGTACGATTCCAAGGGCGGTATTAAAAACCTCCAACGCCTGCTCGTAACGTCGAACGCTGCGCAACAGCTCTCCCTTGCTAATATAAATCCGTACCAGTGATCCATCTGATTGGCTGCCCTTAAGCATCGCGTCGAGATGCTCGATGGCCTCTTCGGTACGGCCCGAGATTCCGAGCATATCTGCAATGCGCAGGCGCGCATCAAACTTATATTCTCCAACGTGTACCTCCCGGTACCAGTCGATTGCAGCCTCATATTGTTTGCGATTTTCATAAATGCGCCCAAGATAATACTGCGCTTCGCCCTCACGCTGCTTAAGCCTGACCAGCATCATCATGTATTTCTCGGCATCATCCAGACGCTGCGATTCGAGCGACAACAGGCCAAGCGTGAAAAGCAACTCGGCATCATCAGGTGAAGCCTGGTGGAGTTTTTCGAATTCTATGCGCGCTTTATCATACGCCTTGATATCGACCAGTAAGCGTGCGTAAGTGAGCCGCAAACCTTGATCATCGGGATTATTTTGCACGGCCTTTTGCAGGCTTACCACGGCTTCGTCAGATTTGCCCAGCCTGAGTAATACCCTGGCGCGCGCGGAATGCACGCCTTCTATTTCGGCCAGTTCAATCGAGCGGTCGAGATATTTAAGCGCCTCTTCCGAGCGTCCATTTTGCGCGGCTAACATTCCATGTAAATACTGCGCATAGGCGCGAGATGGATTTTCTTTCGCGAGACGTTGGGTCACGGCAAGGACCGTGTTGGCATTTTTTTCGCGTGCCAGCAGCCCGAGCAGCGGTGGAAACAGCTGGGCGTCTTCCAGCTCGCTAGTCTGAATCAAGCCGTTAACATAGTTAAATGCTTCAGGGACCTTGTCCTGGCGAATATAAATCGCGGCAATTACCTGGCGCGCTTCGACTCGTTTCGGATCGAGCTCGATCCAGCGCTGGGCTGCCTCGATTGCGGCTTCAAGGTCTTGTCCGTAAACCGCAACCCGCACCGCGCGTTCGGCTATGTCCGGATTTTGCTGTGATTTAGCGACTTCGAGATAATTCCTGATCGCAAGCTCGGTATCGCCCTGGTTTAAGGCGATTTCGGCCACCATCAGTGCATACGAGGCATCGGCAACCGCGTCTTGCTGTGCGCCCAGGGTTTTAATCTGAACCGTCTGGGATTCAAGCGGGGCTGGGGATTGTGATGACATCTGCGGCAAACCGGCACAAGCCGTAAGCAGCAGGCTCATCAAGACAAAAACAGGGCGAATTATAAGCTTGATTAAATTCAATCTGATTTCCACAAAAGATTTTACAATGAGTGTAGCATTTCACTGTAGGATTGTATTTATCATGATTTGTTCCATGGATGTTGTATTTGGCAGGTTTATGCCCGAAAATCTCCTGTTGGCACGAAATCTTCCCTGAACATGGCCTTATTGTCCCTTGGCATTAATCATTTAACCGCTCCGGTTGATATTCGAGAAAAAGTTGCATTTGCACCCGAGCAAATGCGCCATGCTTTGCACCAGTTACAGGACATTCCCGCGATAAATGAATCGGTTATTGTATCGACCTGTAACCGCACCGAGATATATTGCGACACATCTTCGGATTGCAGCGATACCATAATGCACTGGCTGACTGCCCATCACGGCATCAACGAGAATGGCCTTGCACCCTATATTTATCAGCATAGCGACCGAGAGGTCGCGCGCCACCTGTTTCGCGTGGCTTCCGGACTTGATTCGATGGTGCTTGGCGAGCCCCAAATCCTGGGACAGCTCAAAGAATCTTACGACCAGGCGCGTGGCGGCGACTCGATTAACTCGATTCTTGACCGTCTGTTCCAGCACTCCTTCAGTGTCGCCAAGCGGGTACGCACCGACACCGAGATTGGATCCAATCCGGTATCGGTTGCGTTCGCAGCGGTAAGCCTGTCGAAGCAGATTTTCGGCAGGCTCAATGAATTACACGCCCTGCTTATCGGTGCCGGTGAAACCATAGAACTGGTCTCCCGTCATTTGAAAAGCCAGCAGATCGGTTCCATGACGATCGCCAATCGCAGTGTAGAGCGCGCACAGGTTCTCGCCGATCAGATTGGCGCCGACGCGGTGCAGATTAATGCCGTCCCGGAGCAACTGGTGCGCGCCGATATCGTTATTTCCTCGACCGCAAGTCAACTACCAATTCTGGGTAAAGGTGCCACTGAATCCGCATTGAAGAGGCGTAAACACCGGCCCATTTTTATGGTCGATCTTGCTGTTCCGCGCGATATCGAACCCGAGGTCGGTGCACTGCAGGATATTTATCTTTATAGCGTGGATGATTTAAAGGCGGTGGTAGATGAGAATTTACGTGGACGAGAACTGGCCGCCGAAGCAGCCCTGGAAATAGTTAATCTTGAAGTCACGATGTTCGATCGGTGGCTTAAAACCCATCAGTCTGCCGATCATATCCGGCAAATGCGTGATAGCGCCGACCTGATAAAACAACAGGCAATCGAAAAGGCCCTGCTGCAACTGAAACAGGCGTCAGATCCCGAGGAAGCGATCCAGCGACTCGCCAATGAAATTACCAACAAACTGATGCACAAGCCGACTCTCGAAATGCGCAAGGCACTGCAAAACGAAGATGAAGAGCGCATCCAGTTGCTCAAATCGCTGATCACACCCGACTCTCAATAACACCATGAAAGAATCGTTGCTAAACAAGCTGGAGGCGCTGTGCGCCAGGCATGAAGAGATCGCTGGAATGCTGGCTGATATTGCAGTCATCAACAACCAGGACCAGTTTCGAAATCTGTCGATGGAATATGCACAACTGGAAGATGTCGTAACAAACTTCAACCGTTTGCAGCAGGCTCAGACAGAGCTGGAGTCCGCTCGCGAAATGTTGAACGAGGAGGATGCCGAACTCAGGGAACTTGCCGAAGAGGAAATCGCCGACAACAGCGGCAAGATAGAGATCCTCGAAATCGAACTACAAAAGCTTTTATTGCCGAAGGACCCGAACGATAGCGCCAATGTATTCCTCGAGATCAGGGCGGGCACCGGTGGTGACGAGGCTGCTATTTTCGCTGGCGATTTGTTTCGCATGTACAGTCGTTACGCCGAATCGAAGAAATGGCAGCTGGAGGTATTAAACAGTAATGAAGGTGAGCACGGTGGCTACAAGGAAATCATTGCGCGCATTGTTGGCAATGGTGCCTACTCGCACCTGAAGTTTGAGTCCGGGGCGCACCGTGTCCAACGCGTGCCTGAGACCGAGTCACAGGGGCGCGTGCACACTTCTGCGGCGACCGTGGCGATTATTCCAGAAAGCGAAGAAATACAAATGATTGAAATTAAACCTGCTGATTTACGCATCGATACATTTCGAGCCTCAGGTGCCGGCGGCCAGCATGTCAATAAAACCGACTCTGCGATTCGGCTGACGCATATTCCCACCGGAACCGTAGTCGAATGTCAGGATGAACGTTCGCAGCACAAGAACAGGGCCCGCGCCATGTCATTGTTACAGGCTCGAATCTATGACGCCGAAAAGCAAAAGCAGGAGGCAGAGCAAGCCGCAGAACGCAAGTCCCTGGTCGGCGGTGGTGATCGCTCAGAACGTATTCGTACCTATAATTTCCCACAGGGCAGATTGACCGATCACCGCATCAATCTAACCCTTTATAAACTCGACGAAATCATGCAGGGCAGCCTCGGCCAGGTGGTAGATCCGCTGATGCACGAGTACCAGGCCGAACAACTCGCCAACCTCAGCAACGAAGACCGCGGCCTCAACTAACACGAGTCGTCCCCGAAACTATTTAACCCTTATCGAATTATTAATAGCGGTGTCTGTTACAAGATTCCGATATGTCGGACCACCGCTTACGCGTGAATGACGCCTGGGGGGTGGAAGATTTCTGCCGCTTCCAGTGTCGTAAGAGCAAGGCAAAATTTTCCACAATAGCGCGAACATACATACAAGTATGTGAGCGTTTTGTGGAAAATTTTAACGCCGCTATCGCGGCCCTGGTGACGTCAGAAAAAAAAGGCCGTCCCTGGCCACGTGATATCATCAATAGATCGGGGGAGGAGGTATTGATGTACACAGGTAACTTTATAGATGATTCTCAGAATTTCCCATAGTGAACAAGTTCATATTCCATGAGTGAACAAATCG
>CALJYH010000044.1 GCA_937984095.1 uncultured Gammaproteobacteria bacterium
GAGGAACTGTCTAGGAACACGACGACGGAGATTCGCGACGTGGTCGATGAAATTAATTTACTGGTATCGCAAATTCGCGACATCAATATCAGCCTCAACGATATGGCACCATCGAGCAGTTCGACCCAACAGTCCGCAGATTTACTTGACCGACGCGATGCCCTGTTGAATGAACTCGCCGAAAAGATTGATATAACAGTTATCGATGAGCGCGAAAACAACCTGTCGATCTTTATTGGCAACGGCCAAACCGTATTGAACGGGATCGAGAACTTTACCCTGAGCACCCAGCCCGACGTTAATGATCCGACCAGGGAAGTAATCGCCTATAACGGGTTGATCACGGTTTATGATATCAGTGCCAACCTGTCTGGTGGCGAACTCGGGGGCCTGCTTGATTTTCGTGATGGCGTACTCGATCCGACGCGGAATGCGCTCGGACGCACCGCGATCGGGATCGCAGAGACCTTTAAGGCCCAGATGCGGGACGGCATGGATTTGAATGGTAATCTCGGGCAGGATTTTTTCAGTTATAGCGCGCCGCAATCCATTGCGTCTGCGTCCAATATCGGAACGCCGACGGTTGCAACCGTCATCAGTGATGTTACCGCGCTTACCACGGATGACTATCAACTTGCCTTCGACGGCGTTAACTGGACCCTGACTTCGGATAGCGGCAGCAGTGCCAGCGTTGCCAACGGGGCACCGGCTACTTTGGTTTTCGAGGGTATGACCCTGACCATAAACGGAGCCACGGCGGTTGCGGGTGATCGATTCGTAATCAAGCCAACTCTCGCTGGCGCCGAGGGTCTGCAGGTTATCACGACCGATCCAAGTGCAATCGCGGCGGCGCTTCCGGTTCGCAGCAGTGCGTCGCTGAATAACCTCGGCAATGTTGATATTAGTCCCGGCATCATTACCGATGTCACCGATCCGAACCTGCTCAATACCGTGACCTTCACCTTCGACAATCCTCCAACCACGCTGCGTGCCGATGCCGATGTCGTGGTGGGCGGCGTACCCTACCTTGCTGGCGCGGCGATCCCCTATAGCAACAACATGATCGTCGATGCGAATGGCTGGCAGGTCAGTTTAAGCGGGGTCCCCCAGGTTGGCGATGTATTTACGGTCGAAGCAAACCTCGGTGGCAGAGGCGATAACCGTAATGCGCTGAATCTCGCCAACCTGCAGAATAGCGGTGTGTTCGATGGCGGCATTGCCAGTTTCCAGGAGACCTATGGTTCGCTGGTTGGCTTCGTCGGCTCGCAGACACAGGCTGCAAACCTCGAACGCGATGCGCAGGAATCGCTGCTTTTTCAGGCGGTAGATCGAAAATCTTCTAAAGCTTCGGTCAACCTGGACGAAGAAGCTGCTGATCTGGTGCGTTATCAACAGGCTTACGAAGCAGCGGCCCGTCTCGTCAGTACCGCCCAGCTCATGTTTGAAACATTGCTGGATAGCGTAAGGTAATCATGAGAATTTCAACCCGACAAATTTATACCCAGGGCGTAGAAGCCTTTCAGCAGCAGCAGCAGAAGTTGGCAAAGCTGCAGCAGCAGATTTCAACCGGGGTTCGTCTGACCAAGCCGTCTGACGATCCGGCGGCCGCATCAAAGATCCTCCAACTGGAACAAACCGTTTCACTGAACCTGCAGTACCAGTCAAATATCAACCTGGCAGAACAGCGCCTGAACCAGCAGGATGCGGTGTTGGCGAACTATGACAGCCTGTTGATCCGGGTTCGGGAACTGGCCATACAGGCCAACAATGCACCGGTCGATGCGGTTTCCCGGAACGCGATTGCAGCCGAGATCGACGAGCGACTGAACGAACTGCTATCGCTGGCCAATACGATAGACGGCAATGGCGATTACCTGTATGCCGGATACCAGAACAATAGTGCCCCGTTTACCAGGGCTACGACCGGGTCTCGAGATTTTGTCAGTTTTAACGGCGATGACGGCGTCAGATCCGTGCAGATCAGTGAAAACCGTCAACTCGAGGTCGATATCCCGGGCCGCGAAATTTTCATGGAAGTCCCTTCGGCCATTGCGCTGCGGGAACTGCCTGCTGTCGCTAACGTCGGTACCGGTCTGATCGCGCCTGCCAGCGTGGTTGATAGTTCTCTCTATGTGGCGGGTGACTACGAGATACGCTTTACCGCGCCCGGCGTTTACGATGTTTTTGACGTCGCCGGGGGGGTTAACATTGTCACCGGTGCTACCTATACCGATGGTCAGAATATCAACTTCCAGGGGGTCAGAACCTCGATTACAGGTGCGCCCGCGGCAGGTGATGTATTTACCATCAGTGCCGGCCAGTTTCAGGATGTATTCTCAATTGTCGCCGGCCTGTCGGAAACGCTGCGATCAGAGCCGAGCGCCGACATCAGGGCCGCCAATATCGCCCAGTCGCTGGCTGACCTTGATGCTGCATTCGAAAATTCACTCAATGCCCGCACTCAGCTAGGGGGCAGGCTCAATGCGCTCGAGGCCCAGCGCGAAGACAATGATGCGCAGGTATTCGCGACCCGGTCAACGCTGAGCACCCTGCGTGACACCGACCTGGCTGAAGCGATCAGCCAGTTAACCCTGGAACAAACCACGCTGGATGCCGCACAGGCTGTATTTGCAAGGATTACCAGCTCCTCGCTGTTTAACTTCCTCAAATAATCAATATTTTTCTAAAGTTTATTCTCTCTCGGCCGCTAAAGCCCTTGAACGGTTAATCCAGAAAGCTCTCGGATTATCCGTAAATTTAAATTCGGCGCTTTAGTGAAGCGTGATTTAGGAGAGAAAAATGCCTCAGATTATTAACACAAATATTGCGTCGTTAACGGCGCAGCGGAACCTGAACGGTTCGCAGAGTAGCCTGGCTACTTCGCTACAGCGCTTGTCGACAGGTTTACGTATCAACAGTGCTAGGGACGATGCAGCAGGTCTCGCGATTTCGGAACGTTTTACGACCCAGATTCGCGGCCTGAACCAGGCGATCAGAAATGCCAACGACGGTGTTTCGTTTGCGCAAACCGCCGAGGGTGCATTGAGCACCGCCGGTGACGCGCTGCAGCGTATTCGTGAACTCGCAGTACAGTCTATTAATGACACCAACTCATCATCTGATCGTCAGTCACTGAACAACGAAGTTCAGCAATTAATTGCTGAAGTCAATCGGATCGCGACTGCGACTCAGTTCAACGGCCAGAACATTCTGGATGGTTCTTTGTCGACCCTGACTTTTCAGGTTGGTGCTAACCAGAACCAGACTATTCAGGTTGATGGTGTGGATTCGCGTGGTAGTCGTCTTGGAGCTGATACTGCTTCTGGCGAGTATGTGGTTTTGTCCGATCTTCGCGGTGCGACAGCAGCGACCGATACCATCTCCATTAATGGTCAAACCGTTGATGTGGGAGCTTCAGTCGATGCAACTACAGGTGATGTCAATGATCTGATTGACGCGATCAATGCTGTTGCATCCGATTCCGGGGTATCTGCAAGTCAGGCTTCAAGTTTGTCGGTTGATCTTACTGTGGTCGACATTGCCGCGGCTACAACGCTTACCGTGAATGGTGTGCAGATTGCAGTTGCAGACCCTACCGACGCTACCGCCGGAGCAACTGCGATAGCCGATTCGCTGAATGCAGTATCAGGGCAGACCGGTGTTACTGCGACCTCTTCAGGCGCTACATTGACTCTCAACAGCTCCAATGGTGCTGACATAACAATCACCGAGGGTGCTGAAACCTTACTGAGCAATGTGACTTCGGCGGCTGGTGAAACTTTCCAGGCCGCTCTCATACTCGCGACTGACGTTGGCGCTGATGGCGCTGCAGCGAGCGCCTCTTACACCATTTCTGGTGCAGGCACTGGTCTGGCTGACACAGGACTGGATGGAGTTACCTATGCACGTAATATCCTGAACGACGTGGATGTGCTGACTGGTTCAACCGCAAATGACGCGCTGCAAGCCCTTGATTTTGCTTTGGATAACGTGAACAGTCTTCGTGCTGAGCTGGGTGCGGTCCAGACCCGTTTCGAGTCTACCATTTCGAACCTGAGCGTGACTTCCGAGAACCTGTCGGCTGCGCGTTCACGGATTCGTGATGCGGACTTTGCGGCTGAGACTGCCGAGCTGACACGTAGCCAGATTCTGCAGCAGGCTGGTATTGCGATTCTGTCGCAGGCCAATGCTTTACCGCAGAACGTCTTGGCGTTACTCCAGTAACAGGTGAATGAGTGACTGGCATGATCTTATGCCAGTCATCTCTTCAAATGGAGAATTAACATGGCTAATGAGATTTCAAGCATAGCGTCAATCAAGGCATCGAGCGGCGCTGCTACGAACTCACGACAGGTCGCGACGACTGACGTAGCCAGTTTGCCAGACAATGGGGGCCAGGCTTTGCCGATAAACGGTAAAGAACAGCCGCCACAGACTGCAAATACCGTTGAGGTTCGCCAGGCGGTAAGCAAGATCAACGAGGTCGTACAGAGTGTACAGCGTGATTTATCGTTCAACATGGATGAGGACAGCGGTAAAACCGTGATTCGGGTCGTTGATACGGAAAGTGGAGAATTGATTCGACAGATTCCGTCGGAAGAAGTACTGGCAATAGCGTCGCAGCTTCGTGAATTTCAGGAAGATGCAGTGAGTCAAAATGAAATAGGTCAGGGATTGCTATTTTCTGATAGTACCTAGTAAATCTGGTCCATTTCTTGCTGTTAAAACTTAAAGCATATTTGAGAAGGGGGAGGTAAAACTGCCCCCTTCTCATTTTTCGGTTAAATAATCAGGCACGAACCTGGTTATTGAAAGTAACTTTGGAAGTATAGGTAGAAGCATATGGCGGCAATCACATCACTGGGTGTTGGTTCCGGGCTAGACCTGGGAACGCTGGTTTCGGGCCTGATCGAGGCCGAGCGCGCGCCGACTGAAAATCGCCTTAACCTTAAGCAACAGAACCTGACCACCGAGTTGTCGGCCTTCGGGCTGCTGCGCAGCTCGCTGGCACAGTTTCAAGGCAGCCTGGGCGGGCTGCAATCGTCGACCGCGTTTAACGCGAAGGCGATCACGGCCTCGGATAGTTCGGTATTTTCAACCTCAGTGGAAAGTTTTGCAGACCTCGGCAGTTACTCGGTCGAGGTAACGGCGCTCGCCAGGACGCAATCGCTGGCTACCAATGAAAATACCGCTTTCGCCACGGTCAATGATGTCATCGGCAGCGGCACCCTGACGATCCAGTTCGGCACCACCACCGATCCTTATTCATTTACACCGGACTCGGGCAAGCCATCGCAGGCCATCGAGGTCAGTGCCGCCAACGGCAATGATACCGTCAGCGGCTTGCGCGATTACATCAATGACAATGATTTTGGCTTGCAGGCATCGATTGTCGACGACGGTGTCAACGGCTACAGGCTGGTCTTTACCTCAGACGATACCGGCGCTGCCAACAGCATGGAGCTGACCGTGACCGGCGACGGTGACGGCAACAACAATAATAATTCCGGATTGTCGCAATTGGCATTCAACGCCTCGGCCCAGGGCAGCCTGACCCAAACCGTCGCCGCCCAGGATGCGGCGCTAACCATCAACGGGCTTGATATAACCCGCGACACCAATTCTATAACCGGCGCGATCAATGGCGTTACGCTCGATTTGCTGAAGGCCGACGAGGGTAATATCGTCAATCTCGGTGTAAACGAGAATCGAGCCGAGGTGACCGCGTCGATAACCGGTTTCGTAGATGCTTACAACGAGCTTACCGACAATATAAAATCACTGACCGCCTATGATCCCGAGTCCGGTGCTGGCAGCGCCCTGATCGGCGATTTTACAGTGCGCAGCATCAGCAGTCAGATTCGCAGCATCCTGTTCGGCAGTATTTCCGGGTTGCAGGGCGATATCAAGTCACTGGTCGACATCGGTATTACGACCAATTCCAGTGGTAAGCTGAACGTCGATAGTACCAAACTAAACGATGCACTGCTGAACAATGCTGCCGAGGTTGAGGCGCTGTTCTCGCTGCAGGGAAAGACGACGGACCCCGGCATTGGATACCTGTCGTCTACATCGGATACCCAGCAAGGGGACTATGCGATCAACCTGACCCAGTTATTCACCCAGGGCGTTTTAACCGGTACCGGTCCGGTTACAGGGATGCCCATCGTAATCAGCAACGGTAATGATAATAGGAACTTTGGCATAACTGTTGACGGGGTTTCGAGTGGAGACTTCAACTTAAGCAACGGCACCTACACTAGCGAGGCTGACCTGGCAACGGCCATGCAGAACCGGATAAATAACAGGCCTGCATTGCAGACAGCCGGGGTTTCGGTGACGGTAACCTACGACGCGACTGCCGATCGCTTCGTGATCACCTCGGACAGCAGCGGACCCACATCGACGGTCGAAATCACCCGGGTAGATACCAACACTTTTGCTGACCTTGGCCTTGATCCTGGCTCCGGGGTTGCTGGTACCGACACCGGCTTTACGGCGACCATAGACGGGACAAGCGCTACTGTAAATGGACAGATTGTAACCAGCGAGTCAGGCCCCAGCACAGGACTGTCAGTTGAAATCTTGTCCAGTGGATTCGGTAATCGCGGAACTGTTTCCCTGACCAAGGGACTGGCGGGAAAGCTCGATGACCTGCTGGATAATTTTTTGAAGTCGGACGGCACGATTGCCAATCGCGAAAAGGGATTGAACGAAGGTCTCGAAGACATCGAAGATGAACGCTTCAAGCTCGAAGATCGGATACTGGCGCTCGAAGCGCGCCTGGTACGGCAGTTTTCGGCCCTCGATGCACTCATTGCGCAGTTCAACCAGACCAGCAGTTTCCTGACGCAGCAGCTCGCAAACCTGCCCAAACCAAATTCGATCAATAGTAACGATTAAATTCGACTGTTTACTCAAGAAAATAGGGTAAGAGACGATAACCTGAGATAGAAACAAACCATGGAGCGAAAACCAAAATGACAAATGTCGCACTCAAAGCCGTTAACCAGTACCAGTCCGCAGACAATAGTTCGATCGCATACGCGGATCCACATGAGCTGATCCTGCGCCTGATGAACGGTGCCATGGAGCGAATCGCCCAGGCCAAGGGAGCCATAAAGCACCAGCAGACCGGCCAAAAAGGTGAATTTATCAGTAAAGCCATTTCGATCATCGGCGGTCTGGAAGGATGTCTTGATCATTCGCAGCAAGGAGACCTTTCCGGGAACCTGTCAGACCTCTACCAGTACATGATTATTGCTCTGACCGAAGCCAATATGAGCGATGATATAGCGAGGCTCAATGAAATAAGTGATCTTTTGCTCACAATTAAGTCCGCCTGGGAGCAAATACCCGGATCGACCAAATAAACCAGTGCCTAGGCAACTTGTTCCGATTATGAACCAGCAAGAAGCCCTGAGCGCGGCGATTACGCTGACCGATGAAATTCTCGGGATACTCGAGAAAGGCGAATTCGAGCGCGTCGAGGAGCTCGAAGCACAGAGAAAAACATATATAGAACAAGTATTTGCAGATTCGATCGAACATATCGACCGGATCAAGGCGCAGCATCTGCAAAGCCTGAATCAGCAGGTTGTCGATAAACTCAACCTCTTCAAACAATCGGTTATCCAGCAGCAGAAACGCATACGAATCGCGTCAAAAGCGACTCGTGCCTACCTGAGTAACGACTCGTACCCCAAATAAATCGACACCCGATCGATTGAAATATTTAATCTAAATATTTCAATTAATTGCGCCGAAATTTTGTCATACAGGCTAGAATTTTATTTAAATTCCAGGGTCGTCAAAAAACTGGCTGAAATTTTTTCCTAGTAACAGGGGGTTGCAACAGATGGCGGAACAGGGTGGAAACCTGGACAGTAACCAGGTTCTGGTGGTTGATTCCAACAATACACGTGGACATTCTTTCCTCGCAGTACTCAGCTTTATCAAGGTCGAAGCAAAGCTCATCACCCCCGATCAGCTTCCCGATATCCCGCGCCGGGAATTATTTAACTATCTCGCCATATTCAGTATCGACGGTGACGATATTTCCAGGTTCTTCCTCGAGCGCAATAAGGAAGAAAAATGTCAGTACCCGGTGGTTTTACTGGCTGACAAGTCTGAATTAAGCGCGCTTGAAATCGTGGTTCAACTGCCCTTTATTGCAGGGCTGTGCTTCCAGTCTGATTACTACTCCTTATCGCAGGTTCTCGATCAGGCACGTAAGCATAATAAGCGCGAACGCCGTATGGACAATCGCGAGTGTCAACCTCTAATCGGAAACAGTAACTCGATCGAACGCATTAACCTGATGATCGACCAGGTTTCGGATACCCAGGCCTCGGTATTGATCCTCGGAGATTCGGGAACCGGCAAGGAAGTCATCGCGCGCAATATCCACGCGCAGTCTTCACGCAGCAAAAAGCCCTTTATCCCGATTAATTGCGGCGCAATCCCGGCAGATTTGCTGGAAAGCGAGTTGTTTGGCCACGAAAAGGGTGCATTTACCGGCGCGATTAGCGCGCGCCAGGGACGTTTCGAACTCGCCGAGGGTGGCGTGCTCTTTCTCGACGAAATCGGTGACATGCCGTTACCGATGCAGGTCAAGTTACTGCGGGTTTTGCAGGAGCGCTGTTATGAAAAGGTTGGCAGCAACAAATCGATCAAGGCCGATGTACGTGTCATTGCCGCAACCCATCACCGACTCGAAGAGTTGATAGCCGAGGGTAAATTTCGGGAAGATCTGTTTTATCGACTCAATGTTTTTCCAATCGAAGTGGCACCGTTGCGTGAACGCCAATCCGATATTCCGCTACTGATCCATGAAATGATTGCTCGTATCGAACGTGAGAACCGCGG
>CALJYH010000045.1 GCA_937984095.1 uncultured Gammaproteobacteria bacterium
CAGACTCTCAGGCGTTACATCAAGCCCAAATAATACTTCCGGGGCGGTTTCCTCCTGCTGTCGTCTGCCCAGCCTGGACAAGGGACCCCGGTAGCGTCTAAACAGGTAAAACATCAACCCGGCAAATGCCAGAACGAGTAATACCTTGACCCAGGCCGCGATGTTGCCAAGTGCCTCCGACCAGTCTTTGAATAGCTCCAGCCATTCGAGGAAATCGATCATCCATTCAGGAAAAGCCTCTTCGTCCGCTTCGCTCCAACCTTTAAAGCGCCATTTACGCACTGTTCTTTCCATTCCAAAATCCTGACCCTGCAGCACCGACTCGATCAGTTGCCTGGCCGATTCATGGTCATGTTCGGTCGCCGCGTCAACCGCTGCCGGCATTGTCAAGCTCACCAGCCCGGCAAGGACTATTGCTGACACCACTCCTGCCCTGTGCGAAGTGGCCTGCTGCTTGCGGTTGGCCAGGTTGCGAAAGCTGATTTCAATATCCCAGGCTTCGAGTTCAATTCTGCGATTTAAGTAGAGCGCAAAGCCGGCCATGGTGTGGAACGGCATCACCAGGGTTATCGCAGCGATGCCAGCCAGGGTATAAATCCACTCGCCGGCAAGAGTAAGGTCATTGAAACTGTCGTAGTACCTGATTCCAAGCGTGTCCGGAGTGAAGAAATCAAACAGTATTATCAGGCCGAATGCGACCAGTAATTCGAAACAAAAGCAGACCAGTTGATTGCCCAGGGCGACATCGGCATACCTGCCGTGCAGCGTGCGTAGACGCTCGCGTCGCGCTGCGCCCTTTAACTCTTCAAGCACAGTGACCGGATTATCGAAGGCACGCTGAACCGAAAACCGCCGCCATAATAACCACGGCAGAATGTCCTTCAAGGGCAGCGATTTCATATTGGACCAGGCACCCGGTTCTTCGTCGAACAACATGCGACTGGCGATATAGAGCGGCAAACGCTCCCAGAACGGCTTGAGCCACCAGATAAAAAGTAGCGACCATAAAGGACTTTGTGAAAATACAAGCAATAACACGATAGACAGCGGCAGCAGCGGTACCAGGCTGGCAACATAAATTTGTCGCCACCAGGCGCGAGCCATCAGGAAGCCAAGATCGACCGCCTGCCAGCCCGAGCGCAGACAGGCGTTGACCTGCAGCTTATCCAGATTCATGGCGACGTCCTGAAAATGAATAGAGCAACACCAATGCCCACAAAATTGCGCCCACGGTATACTTGACTTCGATCGACAGGCTGGTGCTCGAAGACCAGAAAGCCTCCAGGAAAGCAGCAATGACTAACATCAGCACGATACCGTACAGCATGGGCACTACATCACGCCCCGCCTTGCGCAGTGAATCGAGCCGCGATGACTGCCCCGGATGCAGGATCGCGTAGCCAAGCCTTAAACCCGCTGCGCCACTGAACACGATTGCGGTAAGCTCGAACGAACCGTGGCCAATCACAAACGGGTAAAAAGTATCGACATAGTCCAGTCGGGTTAAATGTCCCGCGATACTGCCCATGAACATACCGTTGAAAAACAATACCAGCAGGGTCCCGATCCCTATAACCATACCGCCGGCAAAGCAGCGGAACGCGACACTGATATTGTTCTTGATGTAAAAGCCGAACATGAAAATATCGGTCTCGGCCTCGCGTTCGCGACCGATTTTACCTGCCTCGGGATCGTACATACGTTCAATCTGGCGCACCTCGGGCCCATCGAGAACACTGTAGACCGCATCTTCATCAAGGTAAGTCCAGAGGCCAGCGACCAGGCCAGGCAAAACCATCACCAGGAATGCCACCAGGATGAAATAGCGATGGCGGTAAATCGCGAGTGGTAAATCGCGTTTGAAAAAAGAATAAATATTGAGCCGGGTTTCTGAACGGTAACGATATAGCTCGCGATAAAGACCGAGCACCAGGTTATTCAAGCGCTCTATCAGTGCAGCGTCGTAAAGGCGCTCCTTGGAAATCGACAGGTGCTGGCACAAGAGTAGGTAATTTTCCGCCAGCACCTTGCTGTTATCACCCTGCGTCGGCTTTTCCAGCGATTCCTCGATTTGTTGCCAGACGGCCTGGTGCTGGGTTTCGAACAGTTGCTGTTTCATCGAATCCCCAGGAACCAGGCACCGATGCGTTGCAACTTTTCTACCCCGTTATCCCCCTTTTCATGGGTAATACCCTCGAGAATGCTCGCCAGTTCCTGCTGCCTGGGCTCGGAGAGCTGGTTACTGCGTTGCAGAAACTCGATAATTGATGTCTGTTCGGGACGCAGCAACGAGGTTGAAGGCGCAAGCGGCATGATCTCTTGCTTCGCAGCTGGTTTTGCCGACTCGGGAACACTAATCACCAGGGTTCCGGCAGCGAGGTCGCCGAGGCGCTGAAAACGTTGATTTGACAACATCGTAACCAACCCGACGAGGTAAAACAACGGCAGGAAATCAACCGTGCGTAACAGGTTACGCACCATTGAAGCGCCTAGCGTTACGGGGCTTAGATCGTCGTTGATAACAGAAATCTTGAGTAATTTCTTACCCGGGGTTTGGCCACGCGAAAATACCTCGAACAGCACCGGATAAAGCCATTCGATGACGAACAGGAGAATAAGGAAAAACCCGCCCCCCATACCGTAGCTGCCCAGCGGGATCGACAGGATCGATAAAACGAAAATGATGATGCTGCGAATGCCAAGATCAATCGCAAAAGCAAAGAATCGTGGAATAGGCCCTACTACCTGGGCTTCAAGGTTGATACCCCCAGGAATCTCGACCCGATAGCGTGTATCAAGCAATAACTTTCCTTAATCCGCGAGGGTCTGGGCCTCGGCACCAAACAGTTTGAAATAAATCATCGCATAGGCC